>JAILAS010000145.1 GCA_024681495.1 Eubacterium sp.
CATTGAACGAGTAAGTAAAAAGTGCCGGGTAGTAATATTGATTCATCTGTGCCATATCACGTTTTCCTCCTAGTACCACTACCATATTTATCTCCTCCGTTAATCACGTACACGGTCGGGTTTCTCTTTATGGTATTAGTATAGGCTATGGCACTTTTAGGGTAAATCACAGTTCATCCCAGATTTTTACCTTTGAGCACACTTCGTTAATTTTATGTCAAACATCAAGGAAAGTGCTGTGCACCCTGGCGCAGCTCTGAGGCAGAATCAGCTCAAAATACCCCGCCCCGTCCTTGGTGTAAACGCTCGAGTAGCCGTTCCTCCTGCGCACGGAATCGAGGAAAATCATGGCGTTATAGCGCTTCTCGAACGAATAACTCTCGGGTATATCATCATCCGATCCGGGATACCACTCAGGCATGACAAACCTCTCCGGATGAATGATTCTAAAGTACATCGTAGTGCCCGAGAATCTGACCTGCGCCATAATCTTGCGGCACCCGAGCTCATTGGAATAGTCCAGGGCTATGCATATTACCTTGTTAAAGAAGGTGTCTATCTCTGTAGACGACAGCGTAAGGTCTCCCGGAAGATGTCCCTTCCACATGAGGGAAACGGTCGGGTTCTTCTTAACAGCCTCGGTAAGGGCGGCATCCACCAGCGGATTCCTGGTGAACTGAACGACCTCTGCCCCCTCGGCCACGGCCCTGGCGGCAATTTCATGAAGGGACTGCTCGTTCTCTTTACTCAGGATGTCCTTGATTTTATAGTCCCTTACGGCGTTTTCCACCCGCCTGTTATACGCAAGCCTGAGCACGCAGACCAGGCACAGCACGGCCATAATCAGGTTAGCCCACCCCATGACCTTAAATGGAATGGCCTGACTGGCCATACCGAGCACGTTTATTATAACCATGGCAAACACCAGGCACGACACAAAGACGTACAGTACCATGTTGTGGGACTTGCTCTCCTCCACATATTGAGAGTTGGAAAGCTCCTCTAAATATTCGTCACGTTCTTCAATCTTTGTCATAAGAGAATAGCCCTTTCCTTAACTTCATCAACAAACTTGTTGTCCACTTCCTTCTTCTTGGTCCTGCTAAGCGGGATGAGGTCATCCGAGCCGGAAACCCTGACGAAGTCCTGCGACACCTCCACTATCTTAGCGACCGGAACTGCATAGGAACGATGCGTCTTTACGTAATCCTCGTATCCCAGCCTGTAGAGCATGTCGTTCAGAGTGCTTCTGACATCGACCGTGCTGCAGTCGGAAAGGTGGATCACTACGTCGTTTCGCTGCGATTCCAGATATAGAATCTCGACCGACTTTACCAGCCTCTTTCCGGTATGGGTAGAGAATACGAACTGCTTCTGTCCTATGGCGACTCCCTCGATCTGGCGCAGGCCGTCGAGTATGTCGTCCTTGTCCAGAGGAACCGTGAGAAACTGCTTGGCGTATATCTTCCTCGCAGTATCCCTGGCGTCCTCGTACCGGGAATATATAACCAGGCTGGTATCGGTCCGGTTAACCCTTAGGTAGACTGCCGCGTCCAATCCCCTGTGGGATTCCATATCCACGTTTAGATAGATAACGTCGTAATCGTCGGTACTCGCCTCCAGCTCGCTGCTGCTCGCAAACAGAGTGATCTTCGCATTCGGTCTGAACGACGTCAGTACGTTGGCCAGCGTGGTAAGATTGTTCGGATTGTCGTCGCATAATGCGATTTTCATTTTCATAAAGCATTACACCTGAAGTAAAAATATTACGAGCCACTGCAGCGAGGACCCCCCCGGGACCGGAGGTTACACCTGACTGCGATTTCCCTAGTAGTAGAGGGTCTGCGCGCCCAGCGAAGTCTGTAAAAACTCACCGTCGGAAAGCTCGAAGCTAAAGCTGCAGTCAGAGGTTCCCTCGTACGTGCGAACCTCATCCGTACTGTACCACCAGTAGCTGTACTCGTACTCAACGGTATAGCTTAGGGTGACGGTTATGGCTGCGCTCGACCCGTCCGACCGTGTATTGATCTTATCAATGGTAAAGCTCTTTATGGATTCATCCTCGAAAAAACTTACCAGATAGCCGTAGGACTCCTCGATGGAGGAAAGGGTCTCCTCGTCCTCAGTGAAAAGGTCCTTTATCGTGGAGAAGGAGGCGCCTTTGGCCGCGGCCTGATATATCCGCTTGGCGTTCGCAGCCGCCAGGTCATTAAGACTCTCGAGGGTCTCCTGATTGTAACTGAGATCGGTGATATATGCGCCGTCGCCGTCGCTCGAGATGCTAACGGTCTGCGTGGACTCGGCGTACTCTCCGCTCTTAACGGTAATGGTGTGATCGCCTATCATGACCTTGGGCAACAGGTACACCTCGTAGCTGTCGGTCAAATCGCTGTTCATAAGATCCGCGTAGTAAAGATCGTCCGTCGATGTGGTAATATACGCCGCGGAAACCTCGGCTCCGTCGAAGGTGACAGTGGCCCCCTTGGGAACGATTACGTGGTAATTCTCGACCAGTGCCGAAGAACTGTCCACGCTCCACTTGTCGAAGAAAAGGAGGTTCTTCCCCCCGGTGAGGTTCACGGTGACGTACATCGAGCTCATAATCCCGTCCGAGGTGCTGTACGAAATCTGATAGATTCTGCTCTCACTTACGCTCTCGTCGGGCTCATCTTCGGTCTCGCCCTCGACGTACTCGTCGTAGTAATCGCCGAGGCCGAACTCGTCCATAAGATCGCCTATCCGATCGCTGTAGTCGCCTCCGGTATACTCGGTAACGGTGTAGTCGGTCACGTCGCCAAGCCCGAGCGTCTCGCAGTACGCACGGCAGGACTCCTCGTTGATGAACTCGTCAGAGGTGATTCCGAGCTCGCTGAACACGGTATCGTAGTTTCCGTTGACCAGATTGACGAAATAGCGGGCCGCCAGCTTCTCCGGGGAATACGCCGCCTTGCCGCTGTTAAAGAAGACGGCAATGAGCGCCACGAGGCAGCACGCCGCCGCCAGTACGCCCCAGAAGATCTTAGGGACGGCCGACAGCTTCTTTAGGAAATCACTCTCCGTCGCGGTCTGTTCCCTCTGCGAGGGAGGTACGTCCGCCTCGTCAAAATACCCGTGCTCGACGGGGTCGGCGCCCTGCGCGTAGCTTCCGTTCGCACCGTTGGACCCGGCAAAGGACTCATACGATGCGGCAGAACGGCCAAAGTCCTCGTCCACCGTCACCATGGGAGCGCCGCACCTGGCGCAAAACTTCGCTTCATCTATATTTTTAGTTCCACATTCCTGACAATACATCGCATTACCCCCTAGTCTTCGAGTCCCAATTCCTCGATCTGTTCGGTGAGGAATTCGATGTTCTTCTTCTCGATTTTGGACATCTTCTTATAGACCTTGTCCATGTTATCCGTATACTTCTTAAGCCCGGAATACCAGGTCTTGCCGTTGAAATATTCCTGGATGGATTCGGTCTCGAACTTATATCCATAGCGGGCATACATCTCGTTTACGACCATGCGCAGTATGCTTTTACCTGCGGGAAGCCCCGTTACATCGAGCGCGAGGAGCTCTTCGATATCCGATTCGGTTAACTTACGGGAATTACTGGCGGAGCAAAGATAGTCATCGTCGCCTTCTGTGGACTCCGCATCCGCGGATGCCGAGGAACCGCTCCCCTCGACGAGGGTCACTCCGTCGTACTCTTTATTGATTTCCTCTGCATCCGGTTCCGCATCCGTGTCGGACGAGTCGCCCGATGCGGCCGTCGCGGCCGAGGCCGGGTTCAATGCAGGTATCTCCTGGGAAAAATTCACCACTACTGTAAGAGCCAAAACGGCTACCGCCGCCAATACGAGAACGGCGAACGCAACCCAAAGGCCTCCATGCTTTAACTTCATATTCCAATTCCTCCTAAAAGCTTTCAAACTATCTTATATAATAGCACAATTCCCCGCTACAATCTCCGTTTTCACCGGGATATCCCAAGGAATTTATCGATGCCGTTGGCAATCCCCTTCGCGATCTTCTTCTGGTACTTGTCCGTGGCCATAAGCGAGTCCTCGTTGGCGTTGGTCATGTATCCCATTTCGATTATGGTGCAGGGAACCGTAGCCCAGTTAATGCCGCTCATAGTGTCCGTCTCCCAGACGTACTCCCTGTTGGCGCCCGTGGCCTCCACCATGCAGTCAAGCACGGCCTCGGACAGCGCGTAGCTCTCCTCGTAGAGGGATGCATTATAAGGATTCGACGACGTCTGGCAGATGGTCATCATCCCGCTCACCGACGAGTCCTCGGACCCGTTAGCATGGATCCTCACGAAAGCGTCCGCATCGTTCTCGTTAGCAATGGCGGCGCGCTCCGAGTTGGATATGTTAACGTCATTGGTAGTGCGCGTCATTATGACCTCGTAGCCGCGCTCCTCGAGTATATCGCGCAGCTTGAGCGAAACCTCCAGGTTAAGCTCGTACTCGGTAAGGCCGCTCACCACGCCGCTCGTCCCGCCCGTTACCTTCGCCTTCGTCTCTGAGGCGCCCGGGCCTATCGGTTCCTGCGACGAATCGCCCTTCGACTGGTGGCCGGGATCGATAACGACCAGATATCCGTTCGATTCTTCCTCT
This sequence comes from Eubacterium sp., assembly GCA_024681495.1. Classification (GTDB taxonomy): domain Bacteria; phylum Bacillota; class Clostridia; order Lachnospirales; family Lachnospiraceae; genus RUG14243. The sequence continues at coordinate 4,611 of JAILAS010000145.1, forward strand.
TCGGGCTCTTCGGACTCCTCCGAGTCAGCCGAATTGTCGGCCGCAAGGGCGACATCCGAAGACGCATCTCCCGTGGCATCGGCTGATTCCGCCGGCTGTACGGCGTCGGCGGTGGCATCGGCGGAATCTTCTTCGACCGTGGCAACGGTCTGCTTCTCCTCGAGGGCCTTTAGCTGCAGCGCCTCGTATGCGAGCACCGTCACACCCAGCGCGAGGGCCACGGCCAGAAATATTATCAATCCGATTCTACTTTTTCTCATTTTTACCTACCGAAAGCTCCTTCCATTTGCGGGGTTTGAGGCTGAGAGACCTGTCGTCGGTCTTCTTCAGGGGCACCTTGGAATACACGAAGTTCTGGGTGGCGTAAAGGCTGTAGTAGCCCGATGCCACGAAGCAGATCCCGCAGCCGAGCGCGAAGAACAGCATGCCCTCGCCCCCGAACAGCTCGATGCTCATGAGGACCGACGCCATGGGGCAGTTGACCACGCTGCAGAACACGCAGATCATTCCCATTGCAGCGCAGAACGACGGGGAGATGCCGGTCAGCTGGCCGAAAACGTTTCCGAGGGTCGCCCCGATGAAAAAGCTGGGGACGATCTCGCCGCCCTTGAAGCCCGAGCCCATCGTTATTGCCGTGAATATTATCTTGACCAGGAATGCGTACCAGACCACCTTTCCCGTGAACGAGAGCGCAATCATCTCGCCGCCCGCGCCGTTGAAGTCCCTGGTGCCGCTCATGAGGGTCAGGGCAATGACGAGGAGGCCGCCGGAGATCACCCTGAGATAAGGGTTCTCGATGCGCTCGGCGAAGAACTGCCCGCTCTTTCGGAGCGAGTAGATGAAGACCATTCCGACCACGGCGCACACCAGCGCGAAGCCGCCCAGAATCGCGAAGTTTTGTATATTTTGTTCCGGGAACGATGCGACCGGATAGCTCATCGGCCCCATGCCGAAGAAGCGGGCGATATTTACGGCTATCACGGAAGAGATAGTGCACGGGA
>JAILAS010000160.1 GCA_024681495.1 Eubacterium sp.
AGTCCCTGCACTCACTGCACATGGGGACCTTCCGGGCCTCGCTTACCATGAAGTTCCAGCACTCCCTGAACGTGTGATCCCTAAGGGACATCTTAGGCTCGCTGAACATGCCGCAAAAGAGCATTTCCCCCAGCCAGTTAATCCAGAAACCGCTCTTACCGACCGTGCACGAGAAGCCCTCTTCGGGCATCACGTTTCCCATCTGTGTCTGCAGCATGGTCTGGAATGCGGCCTGAGCGATGTCGGACTCGGGATTCCTTATCCTGTACGACTCCATTACCGCATGAGCCGCTTCCTTCGGGCTGAGCCTGGTATCCTTGGCGCCATCCTGCCTCCTTACGGCCGGAAACATATAAGCCACGGGATGAAGAGGTGCCTCGAACTCCCGGGCAATCTCCTCTATGTACGGGAGGTCCTTCAGGTTCTTATCTGTGAGACTCACGCTAATCCTGAAGTCGACTCCCCTCTCCTTAAGCAGTGAAAACCCCCTCGTAACCTGGGTGAATCCCTGCGGATTCTTGCAAAGGTCGGCGTAGGTCTCGTTATCCTTCCCGTAGAGGGTAATGCTGATACGCCGCACGCCCTCCGCGGCCAGAAAGTCCGCGTATTCCTCGGTCAAAAGCGTGCCGTTGGTGTTCAGAGAAACTATCATCCCCATCTGGCGAAGCTCGTGATAGAGGGTCTTAAAGCCGGGATAAAGGAGAGGCTCTCCTCCCGTAAGGAGTATGAACAAAAGGGACTGCTCCGCACCCTGACGCGCTATGTCGATCCACTTTTCGACCGGGAGCATGGAGCCCCTCTCGTCCATCTGACTCTTAGAGAGCCTGACGTAGCACATATCGCAATCCATGTTGCAAAGGGGCGTCAGCTCGAACGTCCCTCCAAGGGGAACGTGCGAGGCGCTCGCCTTCATTCTAAGTTCCTTTTCCCGCGATGATATCGCATCATACAGTTCCATCCAAATACTCCTCCAATGCGGCCACGGCCGTCTCCTCCATGGTGCACGAAAGCCCCACCACATCCGTCTTATCGACGAAGTCTATGACCAGATCCAGCGCCCGTTCCACATATTCCCTGCTCCCGGTGAAGAGGTTTATTTCGCCATATATGAGCCTGATCTTTTCGACGGTATCGAGTGTCACCGCCACATCTGACTGCCCCCTTCTGACGATGACGATGGCCCTTATGGGCACGGCCGTCTGCTCGCACAGCTCCGAGCTGCCGTAGATCGGGAAACCGCACATCCTCCATGTTCCGTCGGGAAGTCTCTGGAGGAGATTCTTATCTCCGTTAAGGTCCTCCACGCCGTCGCGGTATCTGTGCCAGAGATTTGCCTGGGTCGTCTTCCCCGTACCTGAGGGCGCGCTGAAAGCAATAGCCCCTCCCCGTACAACAATACCGGCGGAATGCAAAATAAGAGCATCGTTCAAAAGAAGAAGCTCCTCTAAATGCATATAATACCAGGGCCTGAAACCGTACTTAAAGACAGCGTATTTATCCCGAACAACAAAGACAGTAACCCTGTCCTTTTCACGGTCATAAATACTGTAGGCGCATTCATCAGGAATGCGATACACACGAAGCTCTCCCTCGGGAGTATCGTATGACGTCGCATTTTGAATCGAAAATCCCTCGCCGCTTAACCCGGGAATTTCATCAGTCAGCTCAAAATCAACATTCACCGAATGCGTGACATCCAGCACGGGCACCGTAAATCTGTTTTCCCATAAATTAAATTGGAGATCGTCAGGTGCACCTATGACGATCTCCAATGAACCGATATAATATCGTTCAGCCACCTATAATGACCTTCTTTCTGATGTGCCGGCAATTAGCTGGCGCTAAAGATGCTGGTGATGGTCTTCGTAACCGTTCCAGCGTGCCATCCCATGCCGGTCTTATTGCCCGTCTGCCTTACCAGATAGTTAAGCAGCTGGGTCTGGGAGTCGGAAGGTCTGGAACCCTGCTGCCCGTTATACCAAACGAAGTAAGTAGTGCCCTTGTAATCAACGAGGTATCCCTTGCTTACTGCATCGCTTCCGCAGTTATCATCACCAAAAACGGTATCGGAACCATCGATGTAGCAGTTTACCGTCTGCTTCTCATAGCTCTCTACGCTTTCCTCGGTCATGCTGCATGCTGCAACAGACTCATTTGCCTTAAACTCTACCGATGTCATTTCGGGCTTCTTGTATTCTTTCATAGTCTTTCTCCTTTACTATGGCGACGGTCATGCCGTCTTCTCAATTACTACTCCCTTAGCTACTGCGTCCTCAAGGAACGCGATTATGTCATTCCTGATGATGTCATCGGGCTGTTCGTACTCCTCTGCCAGATAACGGGTGAGCTCATCGAGGTCACTGGGTGCCCCGGAAAGCTTATTCCAGATATCCACCGCCGCTCCGTCGAAGGTTATGAAACCATTCAAATCTCCGGATGCGGCTCCCACCGGAACCAATATAACCTGATCCATAATGTTTCGGCTAACATAGTTTTCCGACGGGCTGTAGAGAATGCGTTTTCCCGATTTGGAAGATTCATTCATTAACGAATTAATCTCCTTTCATACTTTTACACATTGATATTAGCAAATTAAAATGTAAATTGCAATTAAATCTGTTTTAAATGCTCTTAACATGCGCGAAATATTTGAATATCACTTTTCAAACAGCTTTAACTGTTTTCTGTATCGGCTTCTTTCCCTCGAGGACTTAATCACCTGAGCTGTCGACGTGTTGCGATTGTATTTTTTATTGTTCCTGAGGAAGTTGACATAAGTCATAACCCAGAGCACCGGCCAAAACAGAAAGCACCGCGCAGCCTTCCTGTGTTGGCGCACCATCTCTCCGTGAAAGGCCTTAAACAGTCCCCAGAGGCTGTCTGACTCCGCTGCAATCATACGGCTGCTGTCCTTTACCCCCGATATCTGACTGTCGATTATCTCGTCGAGGAAGCTCTCCAGAATCTCATCCGAAACCTCCTCAGAGATCAGGAATTCGCAGTTTTCCCTGTCCAGTCCCATCTTTTTTACGCAGATGAGTGTAACGGCCGACGTGAACGTGGACATCTTCCCCCTCTTAATCATGCCCATAAGTGAATCCTTGAGATCGTCGGGAAATTCAGTACTAAAGAAACACTTCCAGTCCATGAGCAGCTTAAGATCAAATCCCTTCCTCACGAAGTGATTGACCATATGTATGAGCAGATAGAACGCATGGTAGTCCTCTCTCAGACCGGGCAGCCTCATGCCGGGCATGATGTCCACCTCCACAGCTGTCGAGATGGCGGGCATCCTTATCTCCTTAATAAACTCGTTGACCTCAGGATCGGACCACTCATCGGCGAAAAACTTGTGGATCTCGAGCACTATGCCTTCCGGGGAGTACATACCCACCTCGTGAATGGCATATGATTCCTTCGACCCCGCATATCCTCTCGACGCCGCGGCGGAGACCGCTTTATCGATGTAACTCTCCGGCACGAGGATGTCAATGTCTCCGGACTTTCTGTGCTCAGGTATGGGATAGCACACTGCGGTGACGGGTCCTTTCAGCACCACGCAAGGGATCTCGTTTTCCAGGAAGAGATTCACCAGGGCCCGGGTCTCGAACCAGAGCCGGTAGTTGTTCCTCACAAAGCCCTCGCACCTGGTGCGATAGAGCTCCATAATGGGCGCAGAAAAATCCCACGCTTCGATTTCCCTGTAGAGAGCTGCCGATATACCCTGAGATGCCAGGGCTTCGAAGAGGTAAAGCGCGTCCTCATCCGTGACGGACTCGGGCCGTTCTCTCCCACATATAAGATCGAACATTATCTCTTTCATATTTTCATCAAGCATACACAAGTCTCCCGAAAGGTTATTTAACAACAAGCTCCCCGACAATGCTCCCCCCGGCATCGGCCCCTTCGTTAGCAAACACCACAGGCCGTTCGTCCCATTTCCTGTACAGCGCCACCCTAAGGGGATATACTCCCTTCTCCCCGGGGAAGGCGTTGAACTTAAACTCCATCTTTGCGGAAGGCTCAAACGATCCAGCATCGACCGAAAACGTCTGCTCACTCTCACCGGCGCTTATCACCAGCACGGAATCGAACACGACGGCTCCGTATCCCATGTTGACCACGTCAACGAATACGTCCGCCCCCTTCTTCCTGACGTCCGTTACAATGAGCCTGTATCCCAGCCTGGCCTTAACGGTCTCGTACAGGCTCTGGCGAAACGCCGTCCTGATCTCCGGCAGCACGAGCTTTCTAACCTCCTCGTCCACGGCCGGTGCATCAATCCTCTTCCATAGCTCAAACACCCTAGCGTCGTAGACGCTGTTAAGGTAACCTATGTGCATCATGGAGAGTTCCTTGTCCACCTTGGCGGCCTTGATCTCGCTGGAGGGATACAATGCCTCGCCCCCGTTGAAGGCATGCAGCACGGCCGCATTCTGGTACACCAGCTCCTTCTGCCTCTCGCCCTGGGCATACGTCCCAAGGTCCGTCTCCGTGGCCATTATGGCATCGTTGAAGAGCGCCGTATCGTCCTTGGGGAAGAGTCTCCGGAACGCGGGGCGCCTGAAGGCCACCGTTATCTTCTCGGAAAGTAACCCCCTCAAACGTTTGTACAGGCGGCATAGATAGGCGTCGCTCGAGAATCTCGAGCCGTGCATCTCTCCCCAGTTGCCGACAAACACTCCCTGAAATACGGGTATGATTGAATCGTGCCCGTTAATCACCGGAACGAGGCTTTCGATATGTTCGAAAACCTCCTCAATCGAGGTGGGCTCGGTAACCGCAGCCTTCCCCTCCAGGTCATAACTCACCCTGACTATAACGTCCCTGCCCTCACGGGCAAAATAGCTCAGAATCGAATCCACCCCTTTAAACACCGCGTCGTCCAGGGGCTTCCTGGAATACTCGGAGAGGCAAATCTCGAAGAGAACCATGGTCTCGCCATCATGAATCGCTCCCGGCCCTACTCCGGAAGGATCCTCTTTCCCCGGCGTGTACGAACACACATGGTAAAAACCACGTAGGGGGTTAGAGGTGACGATATTGCGAGACTCAGACGTCAAACGTTTCTGTATCTGAATTTTTCTTTTCGTCCCAAACAACGTCATGATTTCCAATCTCAGCGTCCAGCTTGAGAACCTTGTAGCGCATGATGACAGAGAGAATCTCGTATGAGAGCCTTATCATATACCAAAGGGGCTTCAAGCCGGAATGCATGCTGGTGCCGTCCGTACGAATGTGCATGACGGCGGGTATCTCCTTCACTTTAAACTTAAGGATCATCATCTGGATGAGCATATTGGCATCCGGATACTGATCGTCGAAATGATTGAACTTCGAATAATACAGGAAGGCACTCTGGCTAAGGCCCTGAAGTCCCGTGGTGGGATCATGAATCTTCTGTCCGGTAACCACCCTTATCGCAAACCTGAACAGGTAAATCGCGAGCATCTTCACGGCGGAGGTGGGGAACGGCGGGCTGCCCGGCATGTACCTGGCCCCGAGAACGATATCCGGACACCTGCCATCCTCGTCAGGGGTGGTGAGCGCCTTGTAAAGGTTCGTCACGTTGGAAATATCGTGCTGTCCGTCCGCATCCATCTGAATCACGTACTTGTAATTCCTTCGCATTGCGAACTTGTAGCCAATCTGCAGCGCCGAACCGTAGCCGAGGTTGAAGATGTGATCGACCAGATGATGCTGGCGCACCTTCACGACCTCACTGGTGTTATCAGTAGAACCGTCATTGATGACCAAAACATCTGCAAACTCTGCGATTTCCGGTCCCTCCAGTCCATGGAGCACTTCCTCGATGTTCTTAGACTCATTGTACGCGGGTATTATAATCAAAGTCTCTTTCTTCTTTTTCTTCTCACCCGACATTATATCTCTCCTTCTCATCCATTACGGACAAAAGCTTATCTACCTGTGCATCATTATCATAAACTATCTTAGAGGCGGCATTCGCCAGAGCCGACCTGTAATCGTCGTCTCCGAGCACGCGGCCTATCGCGGACGAAACGCCCTCCGGGGAAAGCTCGCACAATATCCCGTCTTCACCATTGGATATCTGCTCCCTGTTGCCGCTGACATCGCTTGCCACCACACAGCATCCCAGAGTCAACGCCTCCTGGAGCGCAATGCTCTTACCCTCGAATCTGCTGGGCATGGCGTAGACGTCGCACTGCGCCATGTAAGGATACGGATTGTCCACGGCGCCCATGAGGACGAAGTCCTCCGTAAGCCCCGCCGCCTCAATCTGCCTCTCCAGTTCCGCGCGGATGGCCCCCTCACCCAGGACATACCACCTGGTATCGGGATAATCCTTTTTAATAAGCCGCATGGCGTCGATGGCAATGTCCAGCCCCTTCTGGGGATGGAGCCTGCCGACGGTAAGGATTCTCCTGCCGGTGAATCCATCTTCGAATCCCGCGCCTTTCGAGCTGTCCCTTATGCCCTGCTGATCGATGAGGTTATTAATTATGTCAACCTTGTGCGAGTACTGGGGATAGAGCTTCAAAAAAGCATCTCTAACCTCTCCGGACACAGTGAATATCTGCTCGAAGCAGTCGTAACATCCCCTGTCCAGCGAAGGCCCGTACCCCGCCTTCTCTATGTCAACGTGAACGAAGGCCACCTTATGCCTCGCCTTCACGTGGTCGGCCACGTAGTATGTGGAGGCTCCCTCCAGAAAGGCCACGGCCATATCGTAGTATATGTGATTGGCGGGCGCGCCGTCCGATATAACCCTCCAGCAGAGCTTGTCGAACTTCACCTCTCCCGACCTTAGCATGCCGAAGAGATTGCGGGCCACGTAGGGGAGATTGGTAAATCCCGAGCCGTGGGATATCCCGCTGCTTATAACGAAGTTCCTAAGCCGCTTCTGACCGTACTCCGAGAGGACTGACGATTCCTCTATGCTCCTGTTTAGCACCCGCACATAATCGGGCACCTGGGAAATGAGCTCACCCTGCGCGGTCATGACATACAAGTCTATGTCATAGCCGTCGCCCAGGGCCTTTAAAAGCTGCAGGAGTGCCACCTCGGTACCGGCCTTGCTCATTGTATTTACAGTAAAAAGAATCCTCTTCCTATCAGACATCGTCTTCCTCTGCATATATGCCCTTCTTCACGCGGGCCCTCTCCTGCCTGAGCCTTTCGGCCTCTTCCTTTCCGTACTTCTCCACTTCCTTGAAGTGACGGATGTCCCTAATGACCTTCTCGTTCTCCTGATTGAGCAGCGATATGTGCATCGCCAGCTCCCGCATGTGATATATGTCCGCAGAGACATGCATGCTAAGGGCAAACATGCCAACCAGCATTATGTAGAAGATTAATACGAACGGCCAGAAGAACACTCCGTCGAACCTGCTCTTCCAGTTATGCCAGATTGGAAGGAGCCCGACTATGATCATGAAAAGTCCAAATACATTCCAGTACATAGCCATGCGTACTATCATCTTCCGAAGTGTAAAGCATATGAACGCGAGGATGATCATCCCCACTCCGGTCAAACATATTATCGCTCTTGGTCCTACCCACCAAAAAAGATTCATTGAACACGCCTCTCTTCCACTTATGCTTCGCCTGCAGAGGGCTGTTCCTCCGCCTGACGCTTTTCATTTTTATATACAACATCCGAGGGGCGCCTGCCGCGTCCCTTTCGGAGTATGGATCCCTTGCAGAATATATGTGTCTCCAGATGCTTTTCCACCCATCTGAGCCGGAAGTAAGCCACCGTCCATCCGATGAAGGAACCGACGAGCACTCCCATGCCATACCAGATATAGTCCATGTGCGAGAACACGAACGAGAACACCACGGTGGCAACCATGAACGTAGCACTGGTGACCATGGCTCCGAGATTGTCGTTGTAATAGTACAGGAAAATTATGGCCCCATACATTATGAACAGCACGAAGTATCCGGCGGCAAGCGCGGGATAAATCTCCATAATAAGTCCCGAAATGCCAATCAGGGGCAGGACTACGGAGAACACGAGGTATAGCACCACGGTTATTATAAACTGGACGCGCACCAGACTCATCAGCTGGTTGCTAAGCTGCATGAACATGTGGTCCTGTGCGTTTTCGATATCTATAAGGCGTCCGCCGATTACGGACTCCGAGTAGTTCTTATAGTACTTGTGGAAGTTCATCTCGACGTTGGATATGAAGATTACCGTCGCCGAGAGGTTCGTAACCATCGCGATGAAGGTCGCCATGTCGTAGGGCTGGGCGCACACAAACGACTTGGCCACGACCATCCTCAGGTCGGTGGTCCAGTACACGAAGTTATGCGCATACATTCCGACGATATAACATGTGTTGGCAACGATAAGCCCCCAGTATACCCTGAAGTAGGGCAACACGTCCGTATATTTCCTGTTGCTCTCGGTGAAGTACCCCCTGAGCTGCGCGAACTCTAGAGACGCTATCAAAAGAAGCCCCATGTCGAGTCCGAACATCATTCCATAGGTTACCGAAACTCCGATGAACATAACGAGTACAATGGATACCACAAACATCACCGCCATGCCGATGAAGTAGAACAAGGTAACCTTCGAATAGTCCTTAACGATGGACAGATAGAGCATGGTGTAGAACGTCCACACCAGGCAGAAGTACCCAAACGCCGTCATCAGTATGAATACGGGATCCACTCTCCCGGCCACATACTCGTGGATGAAGAAAGGAATGGCGGGGACAGCGGCTATGATTACGTTTATAAGCAGCCCCATGTAGTATGCGGGCATTACTGCGTCGTAACGCTCATCAAAAACTACGTCGGACATATACCTGGACATCACGGCGTTGAGCGGCGCCGTAAAAACCAGTCCGAAGATGAAAATGTACAGCACGCTGCACGAGAATATCTCCCTCGTGAGGTACGGCAGATTGTCAAACCCGAGAATGTATGACAGCAGGAATATGGTCAGTATAATCAGCACCATGGGGGCTATGGTAACCACAGCCGAATAGGCCATACCTGTCAGGTTTGCCAATATGGATCTCTTTTCGAAAATTTTATTCAGGCGTACGCCAATACCAGCCATTACGCAAGTTCCTCCTCAATCGGACCACCTAACTCGAACCCGTCGTAGATTTCTCTGTAGGTCTTTATCATCTGATCGTTCTTATACTTGGACATGAGCCTGTTGTAGCCCGCGTTGCCCATTCTTTCTCTCTTAACTTCGTTCTGCGCCATTTCCACCATGGCGTTGGAGAGCTCCTCGATGTTCATGATGTGGGTGAGAATGCCGGCCTGACCGAAGTCGTCTCCCTCTCCAAAGATGAGTCCGCGGCAGTTTCCTACATCGGTGGCAATGCAGGGCTTGTGAGCCGCGAAGCCCTCCAGTATGGTGAGGGGCTGTCCCTCGGAAATACTGGTGAGAATCGTGCAGTCCATCCTGCCGAGATACTCGCGGACGTTTACCCTTCCTGTAAAGAAGACGTCCTTAACCCCGAGCGAATCCACCATGTCGAAGCACTCCTGAGCATACTCGGGCTCCTCGTCATAGGATCCCATTATGTAGAGCCTGAGGGATTTTTCCCTCTGCTTAGCGTAGTAGAACGCTCGAATGAGTGTCTTTACGTCTTTTATGGGCGCCACCCTGAGGACGGCTCCGATGTTGCAGTAATCCTTATCCTCCTTGGTTTTGCCGGGAATGTCGGCGAAGTTGGCCTCCCTGATTCCGTTGGGAGTAATCTTCAGCTTCGAAACCGGTGCGCCAAGCTCTATCTGCAGCTCCCTGGCGTGCTCGTAGAGGCTGGTTATGAGGTCAGCCCTCTCGTATGCCAGAAACGACATCTTCTTGAACTGGTCGATCCATATGTTCTTATAGATGCCCTGCACCCACTTGGCCTTTACCATCTCCTCCTCGCGCTCTCTGGTGTAGATGCCGTGCTCGGAGATTAGGAGCTTGCAGCCGTGAAGGAACCTGGCCTTCGAACCCAGTATGCCGGCGTACCCTGTAGCAACGCAGTGATACAGGTCCGCATCGGGCACCCTGAATTTAAGCGTTATAAACAGCGGCAGGTAGATGGACCTCATGGTCCAGAGGTAATTGGAGAACACGACATCGGAATGGTTCTGTCTGTAGCTCTCCTTGACCGCATAGAGGAAATCCTTGCCCATAAGGAGCTTGTCTATCGAGAGCGTAGGCTTATTGAAGAGCTTAAAGAGGACGTCCCACTGCGGATCGTTGTCCAGTATGAGGGACAAAAGCGCCTCGCACTCTTTTTTGGAGAGCCTCTGGTGAGAGGCCCTGTCGCTTCTCTCGACCTTCTCGGACTTGTTGGGGTATGCCCAGTCGACGTCGTTAAGGTACAGCTCCTGGACCTGCTCCACATTGTCGGGAAGATCGTAGACAAACTGCCCCCTCTTCGACCTGTCGGAGACAATGGCCAGGATGATGAACCTGTGCTCCGGGAAGGAAGTTATGATATTGTGAATCCAGCTGGAAACTCCACCCACAACGTAGGGGTAGCAGCCCTCAGCGACTATGCAAATCTTCATGGATTAACCTCCGGGTTACTAATTGCTAAACTGGGAAGACTCGGTAGTGTCTTTGACTTTAATTACCACCTCGTTCTCTTCCGTCGTGATAAGATACGCGTCATCCTGTATCTTCTCATAGGTTCCTCCGGTGATTCCGGTAATCTCCTCGGAATGTGTGCGGAGTATGTAATACCCTTCTATCCACTTGGACCGGGTACTAAGCGTTATGGTATTGTCCTTCCTCTCCACGTCATATGTGGATGTGAGGTATGCCCTGGCACGAAGCGCCGCCTCGGAGATTGTCACCTCGTCGAAGGCCTTGTAGTCGTCCCAGTAGGTGTT
>JAILAS010000149.1 GCA_024681495.1 Eubacterium sp.
GAGACGTATACCTACACCAGCTCTAACACCAGCGTGGTAAAGGTCGACTCGGAGGGCAATGTCAAGGCTAAGAAGGCGGGGACGGCGTACATAAAGGTTCAGGGCAACACCTCGGGCAAGTACGTCCTCCTAAACGTCTACATATACAACACGGGTGCTTCCGTCGTTGGAAACTACTCATACACCTACGATGGGACCACGAAGACCGCGGAGTTTATCGGGATCGCCTCCGGCGCCTCGGTCAGCAATGTGGTTATACCCGCCAAGGTGACCATAAACGGGATAAAGTACAAGGTGACATCCGTGGCGGCCAAAGCGCTGTATCACGAAACCGCTGTCACCTCTATTACTATAGGTAAAAATGTATCGAGCATCGGGAAGAAGGCCTTCGCGCTGTGCACGAGCCTTAAGACGGTTACGGTGAAGACCACGAAATCCTCGTTGTATCTTAATAAGAAGATTTTCTACAAGGACTCGAAGCTCAGGAAGATTACTCTGAAAAAGAAGAACAAATCCACTTTGAAGAAGACATTCTACAAGGCTGTGAAAAACAGCAAGCTTAAGACTTCCAAGGTGAAGATAAAGTAATCGTCCGGCTTTCGGACGGGTATCTGGGGGAAGAAAGATGAGCAGCAAAGCCAAAAGGCCTAAGGCTAAGAAGAACAAGGGCAGGGCGAAGAGCGAGCCGGTGAAGGTCACAAAGAACGCGGCCGGATATGACACGAGGCGCGTCAGAAACTACTACCTGATTCCGGTGGTAATCGGCCTCGGTATCGTGCCGCTCCTGGTGGGGGCGCACACCTTCGATACCACCCTTGCACAATACGATTGGTTCCCGGACTCTGCCAACACACAGACAGAGTTCTTTGCGTATTATAAGATGGTATTTACCGTCGTGACGGCTGTGCTCGCGGCACTGTTTCTGCTGTACCGCAGGAGCATCGACAAGGAGGTCTTCGAGCGGGATAAGAAAAACAGATTCCTTCTCGCCTGCGGCGCAATGGTGCTGGTGTCCGGAATCTTCGGCGGCCACGCCCTTTTGGCGTTCACCGGATCGTTCGAGATGTTTGAGACCGTTCCCTGCATTATCGCCGAGTTCTTCATGTGCTGGTTCTGCATCGTATCGGTGAAGGACGACAGACATGTGGACTACCTGGTCAACGGAACTACCGTCTTTACCGGACTGGCGCTCGCAATCGGAGTGAGCCAGACCCTCGGACATAACTTCTTCCTGAACACGGGAATAGGCCGGCTTATGCTGGCGGCGTTCAACGAGGAGATGGCGGACGCTCTGTCAGACACTGCGAGCATGGTTTACATAACTATGGCGAACAGCAACAACACCTCCGGATTCATGGCGCTGATCATTCCTATCACGGTTGCGGCCGTTATCTTCGCCCGGAAGATACCCGGCAAGGTCGTGGCGGGCGTGTTCTTCTGCGTGGAAGTCTTCGTCTGCAGGGGCGCACACACCGACTCCATCCTGTTTAGCGCCGCCGGCGCCATCGTGGTAATAATAGCGCTGCTTATCGGCAGGACGAGGGCGGGAGTTAAGGCTTCGGCGGGCTTTATTGGCGGCATGGCCGCCATAGGCATTCTCGCTGTGATATTCGTTCCTTCGCTAAACCAGAAGGTGACAGGAGTGATCGCGACGACGGACGATACCGCCACCGAGGAAGCGGTACAGGACGTGGTTTCGATATACACTGGTGAAGACGAGTTCGTCCTGACCATGACGGACGGCTCCGAGCTCCACGTGACATACACGATGGATGCGGACAGCGCCATCACCTTTACCGCCACAGATGCGGATGGGAATCCCGCGGGGCTTCTCACCGATCAGGACGGAAACACCTACGAGGACGGCACGGCCACACTTACGCAGGCCTATGCGCTTAGCGTCACGTCGGAGGGGTACACCAGGGCGGACGACAGCCTGGGACAGGTCACGCTCACTTCGGATGTCTTCCCGGACTGCTGCTTCTATGCGTTTGACGATTCCTCTCTGGGGCGGATGCTCAATGTCCATCTGGACGGCAAGAACTGGGCGTTCTATCTCAGCAGCAACTACGGCTGCCGTTACGTGAACCCCATAGGAAATCTCGTAACCGTAACGGAGCCCACGAAGAACGCGCATCTGTTCTCCGAGAAGATATTCAGCGGAAGGGGATACATCTGGAACAGGACGATTCCGTTGCTCCCGGCTCATATTATACTGGGAAGCGGCGCGGATACCTTTATCACCCAGTATCCTCAGGACGACTACGTATTTAATACATACCACTCGTCGGGGTGGAACTTCGACAACAAGGCGCATTGCTGGTACATGAACTTCTGGGTGGAAAACGGCCTGGTGGCGCTGGTGCTCATGCTCGTGTTCATCGGCTTTTACATCGTGCAGTCGGTCAGGGTTTATCTGAAACGGGAAATCACATTGCAGGCCCTTAGGCCTGCGGTGGAAAACGACACGAGGGATCCCGGACAGGTGAGGGTGGCCCGCATGTACGTTATGGGACTGGGTTGCTTTGCAGCCGTGGTATGGTATCTTATAAACATGCTGGTAAACGATGCGTATCCCGGAATAGCTTTGATGTTCTGGTGCATATTGGGGGTTGGAATAGCTCTTAACAGGGAGTTGGAAAGGAAAGAATGATGAACGAAGAAATGGAAATCGATCTTTTGGATCTGATAAAGAAATGCCTTAAGAAGTGGCCGGTGATCCTGGCCTGCATGCTGGCGTTTGCGGTTGTTGTGCCCGGGCTCCAGTACTTCAGGATGTCGAGGAGCTACGAGGCGCAGAAGGCTGAGATTATGTCGGCGGCTACCGATGATGAGGAGGAGTCCGACCTTCCTGTGCTCACGCTTAGCCAGCAGGAGGATGTGGACAGGGCGATCAAGAACTACGAGCTCAACATCGAGGACGAGAACTACATCAGCGAGTCTATCAGGCTCAGCCTGAACTACAAGGCCGTGGATACCGTGGCCATCCAGTTCTACATCAAGGCGAACGAAAACGTCGGAGACCTCAAGGACGCGTACATCTCTTTCATCAACAACAGCGGTTACATCGAGAAGGTCATGGAGTCCATCACCTGGGAGGATGAGCCGCAGTACATCTCGGAGTTGGTTAACATAACGTTCCCCGGCAGTAACCTCTCCACCAGCTCGACCTTCGAGCAGGCCATAACGGGCGCGTACTTCTACGTGAACGTCAAGGCGCCGGACCGTGAGAAGGCCGAGGAGGTGGCCGCGGTCATAAAGGAGGCTCTGGAGGAGGAGGCCACTGTTTTGGACGAGACCATCCAGAAGCATAAGCTCACATACCTGGGGGATAACTACTTCCAGGACGTGGACGATGAAATCAGGGAAGACCTGGCCACCATCCGCGAGAGGATAAACAACCGCCAGAGCACTATCGCTAATCTGGAGAACAGCTTCGACGACGATCAGAAGGAGGTCTGGGAGGCGTACCTCGAGGATCAGGAGGTTATCGAGGCCACGGAGTCGGGAGACGCGCTCTCGCAGAATCAGAAAGCTCAGATCAGCGCACTCGAGGAGCCCGCATTCTCCAAGAAGTTTGTAGTGCTCGGCGCTATTGTCGGCATATTCCTCGCCGTGCTCGCGCTCACCTTCTTCTACGTAATCGGCGGAAAGATCCACACCACGGGCGAGGTGGCAGGACAGCTTAAGCTCTCCGTGCTCTACGCATTCACCAGGAAGGACAGATATCAGGTCGACAAGGCGATCTTCCTTTCGAGGCTTAGGGTCCTCTGCGAGAAGCAGGGAATCACCGAGGTAGACTTCGTCTCCACCATCGAGATGGACGGCGAGAGGATGCAGCTCCTCGAGGAGATTATGTCTGAGGCGGCATCGTTCGGGGTAGCAATGCACGTGGGCAGCAGCATTCTCACGAATCCCGACGCTGTCACATCGGCAGGCAACAGCGGAAACGTTATCTTCGCCGAGACGCTCGAGAAGTCCCGCCGCAGCGACATTGTGGACAGCGTGGGAATCATGGGCGAGCTTGGAATCAGGATATTGGGCGCAGTGACTTTTGAGTAGGGGTCGGCAGATGAAGTTTACGAGAATGAGCAGCAGACAGGCTCTTCGAACTTTAATAATAGTTTTTCTGGACGTTTTGACCCTGTTTATCAGCGGCTTTATGGCGCTGTGGATAAGGTTTGACTTCAGCCTGAATCAGGGAGGCTCGTACTTCTCGAGGCAGGCCGAGTTCGCGCCGCTGGTTATCATCACCTTCGTCGCGGTCTACTATGCGTTCAAGCTCTACAGCAGCATATGGACCTTCGCGTCAGTGGCCGAGCTCTCGCGCATTATCGGGGCGTACATAGTGCTCATCCCGGTAATGCTCCTGGAGATCGCCATCTTTCACATATCTCTCCCGAGGAGCTCGTATGTAATAGCGTACGTCATAAACTTCTGCTGCTGCTGCGGAATCCGCTTCTCCTACAGGTTTTTCAGGGTATTTAAGGCCCGCAGGATACGCGACGACAGCGGCTTTGAGCGCGTGATGATCATCGGCGCCGGCGCCGCGGCCAGGGAGCTCGTTGGAGACATCCTCACCAGCGATAAGGTGAACTACAAGGTGGTCTGCATAATAGACGACAATCCCGGTAAGAAGGGCCGATACCTTGGCTCTGTTCCCATTGTCGGCGACAGAAGTGACATAGTCGAGCAGGCGAGGGTCAATCGCATCGATAGGATCATCTTCGCCATCCCCTCCATGAGGAGGCCCGAGCGCGCGGAGATACTGGAGATGTGCAAGTCCACGGGCTGCCATACGCAGATTGTCCCCGGACTCTACCAGCTTACCACCGGTGAGCTGACGGTTTCGCGCCTCAAGGACGTGGACATCATCGACCTTTTGGGCAGGGACGAGATTACGGTAAATAACGACGAAATCTTCCGCGCGATTCACGACAGGATTGTCATGGTGACCGGCGGAGGCGGCAGCATTGGTTCCGAGCTGTGCAGGCAGATTGCGGCAGCAGGCCCCAGACACCTTCTGGTGGTGGACATATACGAGAACAACGCCTACGCCATTGAGCAGGAGCTTAAGCGCTCGTATCCTAATCTGAACCTCTCGGTGCTCATCGGTTCCATCCGCAGCACCGGCCGAATGAAGGACATTCTCGAGACCTACGGCCCCGAGATAATATACAATGCGGCGGCTCACAAGCACGTTCCCCTCATGGAGAACTCGCCGAACGAGGCCGTTAAGAACAACATCATGGGAACGTACAAGCTGGCTACATTGGCGGGCGAGTACGGTGTGAGCAGGTTCCTGCAGATATCTACCGATAAGGCGGTTAACCCCACCAACGTCATGGGCGCCAGCAAGCGCGTCTGCGAGATGATAATCCAGATGATGGACAGGAAGTACCCGGGCACGTCGTATTCAGCAGTGCGATTCGGTAACGTCCTGGGCAGCAATGGCTCCGTCATTCCTCTTTTCAGGAAGCAGATAGAGGAGGGTGGCCCGGTCACCGTGACCGACAAGCGCATCATCAGGTACTTCATGACTATTCCCGAGGCGGTTTCCCTGGTGCTCCAGTCGGCGCACTATGCGCGCGGCGGTGAGATTTTCGTGTTCGACATGGGAGAGCCCGTCCGGATTGACGACATGGCCCATAAGATGATCGAACTCTCCGGACTTCGCCCCGGGGTGGACATACAGATTGAATACACCGGACTTCGTCCCGGGGAGAAGCTCTACGAGGAGATGATTCTCGACAGGGAGCACATGTATAAGACGGAGAACAACAAGATATTCATCGAGCCTCCCATGGACATCGATGACGAGAAGCTCGAGAGATGCGTTCATCTGCTCGACGAGGCGGCCAGGGCTGAGACGGGGGCTGTCAGGGAGCTCATAAAGGAGGTCGTCCCCGAGTACACCTACAGCTGATATCGCTGATTCGGAGGATGGATTGTGTGGTATGTGATTCAGGTGCGTACAGGCAGGGAAAACATCATAAGGGATACGTGCTGCGCCCTGATAAGGCAGGGTGATGAGGAGGTCTTCGTCCCCGAGAGCGTGCTGCGCAAGCACATTGCCGGCGAGTGGGTTGACATAAAACGTCCGATGTTTCCCGGGTATGTCTTTTTCGATACCGACGATGCGGAGAGCCTCTACATGAGGCTTAAGGCCATACCCACCATGACCAAAGTGCTTAAGACGGGTGAGAGCTTTTCGCCGATGAGCCCCGCGGAGCAGGCGGTTTTCGACAGGATCCTTGGAAATGAGAGGGTGCTGGCTATGTCGGAGGGAATTATCGAGGGCGACGTCGTGAAGGTGGCCGCCGGGCCGCTCAGCTATCTGGAGGGTTCTATTGTAAAGATTGACCGTCACAAGAAGATGGCTATAATAGAAGTTGACTTTCTGGGTCAGAAGAAACGCATAAAGGCAGGACTGGAAATAGTCGAGAGAATTTGACCGGACGGAGGTATTATGAAGGAATCCTCGGAGGGGAAGGAGTCCCGGATTATCCGGGAACAGATAAAGGAAAAGCCCCTTAGCAAAAAGAGAATACTCATAAGGATCGCAATCGCCGCGGTCACAGGCCTCGTATTCGGCGCGTGTGCCGTGCTGGCGTTTGCGGCGCTGATGCCTTCGGTGGGGCACCTTTTCGGGGTGGAGGACGAATTCACCATCCCCGGCGAGGAGGCCGAGAGTTCGGACGCGGAGAGCGCCGATGCCTCTGAGACCACCGAGGTGATAGTGGAGGAGAAGGACGTCGACCTGGACGACTATCAGAAGCTCAAGGTGCGTCTCTACGACGTCGGACGAAAGGCGCAGAAGTCGGTGGTTACCGTAACCGGCGTGACCAGCGACACGGACCTGTTCTCCAGCGAGTACGAGAGCGTCGATGATTCCTGGGGGATTATCATCGGTAAAAAGGGCTCGGGTTACCTGATTCTCACCGAGTACGATGTGCTCTCCGAGGCGGACAGCATTAGGGTTACATTCAACGACGACAGCAGCGCGGAGGCGACGCTCCAGGGATACGACGCCAACGTGGGTATCGCGGTGGTGCTCGTGGACGGCGAGAACGTTCCTCAGGGCACTTCGTCGACCGTAAAGGTCGCGAACATCGGCAATTCCAAGACGAGTGGCGCGGGACGCCTGGTCGTGGCGGTCGGAAGTCCGCTCGGCAGTGTGGGTTCCATAAGCGCCGGGGCCATCACCGACGTCAAGGGGACGCTCGGCCTCGATGATGCGAACTATACGCTGTTTACCACAGATATGGTTGCTGACAGCTCGTCGGGAGTCCTGCTGAACACCGACGGTGAGATTATAGGACTGGTGAACGACCGGACGAA
>JAILAS010000010.1 GCA_024681495.1 Eubacterium sp.
GGCCTCCTCGACACGGGCTTCGGCCTGGGAAACTTCGAGGACAACGACCTGGGCGTCCGCCTCGCGAATGCCGGCTACGACAACGTCCTGTGCCACAACAGCTTCATCTTCCACCTCGGAAACGAGAGCTTCAACAGGAACAAGCTGGACTACACCGCCCGGATGACCGAGAACGAGGCGTTCTTCCACGGCAAGTGGGGATTTTCCCCGATGGAGTGCACGCCCGTTTCGCAGGAGGCGGTGGACATGATCGCGTCCCGGGAAACGGCGAAGCAGAGCGCGCCCGCATCGCAGCAATCGACGAACCCGAGCGCGCCCGCATCGCAGCAATCGACGAACCCGAGCGCTCCGGCGGAGATCCTCGAGATCGGCTGCCGGACCGGAAATACGCTGGCTCACCTCAAGTACCTCTATCCGGCCGCTAATGTGAGGGGCACGGAGGCTTCTGGAGAATTATGTAAACTCGCCGCCCGCAAGGTCGACGTGCTTCCGATAAACCCGGCGAACGATACTCTGCCGTTCGAGCCGGGTACGATGGATTATGTCCTCATCTTCAATTCCCTTGAGGAGGTAATGAACCCCGACAGGCTGCTGGAGCTGGCCATTCCGCTCCTTAAGCCCGACGGCCGCATCCTCCTGGGGTGCCACAACTTCGGAAACATCTCGGTGCTCCACAAGCTCGTCTCCGGCTCGTTCGCGTACGAGAAGGACGGAATCATGAGCCACAGGCACCTTCACCACTTCACCTTCAACGACCTGCTCGACCTCTTCGAGCGCCACCGGCTTATACCCGAGGGCGACGTCTTCACGCAGGTGAACCGCCCGTACAGCACCGCGGTCGAGCCCTACAGGTCCCTCTACGAGAGCATAAAAAAGCTCCCCGGGACGGCTCCCGGGGAGAGTTTCGACATATATCGTTTCGCTTTTATGCTGAGGAAGGCGTAGGCAGGTCGCCCCGTCACATCCCCGTCGGCTCGAGTTCGACCGCCTACACACACCACTCATTCGAGTAGCCCATGAGGTACTGATCCACTCGGCCGGCGCAGCTGCGCCCCTCGTGTATGGCCCACACGACCAGCGACTGGCCGCGGCGCATGTCACCGGCCGAGAATACGCCGGGCACCGAGGTTTCGAAGGACTCCTCGGATGCGTCCACGACTCCGCGGGGAGTGAGCCCGACGCCGAACGCATCGGGGGTGTAGTTCTCGCAGCCCAGGAATCCGGCCGCGATGAGCAGGATGTCGCAGGGCAGAGTCTTCTCGCTTCCCTTCACGTGGGACATTTTGCCGTTTTCGAACTTGACCTTCACGGTCTCTATCTTTTTGAGCTTTCCGTTCTTATCCGTTATAAACTGCTTCACCGTGGTCTCATAAACCCTGGGGTCCTCGCCGAACATGGCAATCGCCTCGCCGTGGCCGTAGTCGACCTTCTTAACCAGAGGCCATTCGGGCCAGGGGTTCGATTCTCGCCTCTCGACCGGGGGCTCGGGCATCATCTCGAGCGCGGTCACGCTCTTTGCGCCCAGACGAAGGACGGTTCCGATGCAGTCGTTGCCGGTGTCTCCGCCGCCGACCACCACCACGTTCTTGCCCTTTACGGAGCCGTAGGGTGCCGGGAGTTTCACGGAAGCGGCGTCCTCCTTATTGCTGCCCAGGACGGAACGCGTCACCTGCGAGAGGAAGTCTACCGCGTAGTAGATACCCTTTATCTTCTCGGGGTCGCCGCCGTCGAGGCCGCGCGCCTTCTTGGCTCCGCAGCAGAGCACCACCGCATCGTAGTTCTTCTTAAGCTCCTCGGCGGTTATGTCCTTTCCGACGTCCACGCCGGTTTTGAAGGTCACGCCCTCCTCTTCCATGAGGCTGCGCCTCCTGTCGATTACGGACTTGTCGAGCTTCATATTCGGTATGCCGTACATGAGGAGGCCGCCCACGCGGTCGTCTCTCTCGTAGACTGTGACGCTGTGACCCCTGCGGTTGAGCGTGTCGGCGGCCGCCAATCCGGACGGACCCGCGCCTACCACGGCCACCTTCTTGCCCGAGCGCACCTTCGGGGTTCTCGGTTTTATGTAACCCTCTTCGAAAGCCGTCTCGATGATGAACAGCTCGTTGTCGTGAGCGCAGACCGGCTCGCCGTGCTCGCCGTTAATGCATGCCTTCTCGCAGAGCGCCGGGCAGACCCTTCCGGTGAATTCCGGGAAATTATTGGTCTTCAGCAGGCGGTGAACCGCCGACTCGTACTGGCCCAGATAAAGGTCGTCGTTGTACTCGGGAATGAGGTTGTGCAGCGGGCAGCCGGTAAACATGCCCGAAAGCTTCATGCCCGACTGGCACATGGGAACTCCGCAGTTCATGCACCTGGCCGCCTGGTTGCGCCTTTCCTCGTCGTCGAGATAGGTGTGGAACTCACAGAAATTCTTCACGCGCTCGAGGGGCGCCACATCACCGTTTTCCATTCGTTTA
>JAILAS010000017.1 GCA_024681495.1 Eubacterium sp.
TGGCGTTTTCCGTGGTCATAACGGTATTTTGCACCCCGCTCTCGGGATTCATCGCCTCGGCGCTGACCGGAGATTCCGTGGTTGAGGGGATGGTTCGCGACTATACCGTGGTGACGCTCGCCGGCACCCTGCCGAAGATACTGGTTTACATTCCGTTCTGGTTCCTCAGGCTGGACGGCAGGAACAAGGCCGTCACCGTCATGATGACCATCATGGGGGCCGGCAATGTGGTTCTCGATCTGCTCTTTCTCTTCGTTCTCAACATGGGAGTTTTCGGAGCTGCGCTGGCGAGCGTAATCGCTACCGCTCTCGCGTGCGTATACGGATTCATGAGGCTGCACTCAAAGGGCGGCACCTTCCGTCTCGAGTTCTCCAAGCCGGACAGGGAGATTCTTCAGAGAATATCCGTGGCCGGAAGCCCCGCGGCGTCGAATAACTTTCTTCAGAGCGTAAGGCTCCTGCTCATAAACGGATTGCTCCTCTCGAGCGGGGGCAATATCCTGGTCGCAGAGTTCACCGTAATAAACGCCATCTACGCGTTTGCGGAGTCTGTTACTGTCGGAGTCCCGCAGGCGGGTGCCGCTATGCTGGGCGTCTATCACGGTGAGAGGGACGGCGACAGCATAAAGATCCTTATGGAGAAGCAATGGAAATACGGCGTGGTTCTGGCCGCCGTATTCGGTGTTCTCATTGTGGTCGGGGCGGATTTTCTCTCGTTTGCCTACGCGCTGAACGTGCCGCTTCGCCCTGCTATGATCTGCCTGGGACTAAGCCTATTCCCGGGACTTTTGTGCGGCATTCTGCAGACCTATTACGGAGTGGCGGAGCAGATAAAGCTCTCCCACATGATAATTGTCTGCAGGGTCCTGATTTTCGCGGTTCCCACTCTGGCGCTGTGTCTGCGCCTTGGCATCACCCCCTGGGTCTTCCTCATTGCCACCGAGGTACTTACCCTTATTACGTGGTGGGTGGTTACGAGACTCGCATATAAGGGAGTCGGTAAGAGTCGGTATCTGTTTATCGGCGACTCCGACGTGGAGGACGTCAGAGCCCTTAACTTCAGCGTGAGCGGAGATACGGAGGACATCTGCAACGCCAGCGAGAAGATAAGCGAGTACTGCGCCGAAAACGGCGTGGACATGAAGCAGACGATGAAGATATCCCTGGTGGTGGAGGAGATGATGACTCTCATTGCATCCCTGTCGGGGACGGACGATATTCACTTCGATGTCAGGGTATTCCACATGCAGGATGTAACCGGACTTCGCATAAGGTACGGGGGAAAGCTCTTCGATCCGCTGACCTTTGAGAACGAGGATCTGGAGTTTCAGATAATGATGCTCAGGGGAATATCCGAGGTGCTCGAGTACAGCAATGTCTTCGGCATGAACAATCTGATGATTCTCCTGTAGGGGATAATATATGAGTGTGATTAGCGAATTAAAAAAGAAGGCGGCGGATACCGAGGGTGTCCAGAGGGGACTTTTGAAGGAAGTCCTCGAGAAGAACGCCGGCACAGAGTTTGGCAGAGAGCTCGGGTTTGCCGAAATCTCTTCGTACGAGGAATACCGGGACAGGATTCCCCTTTCCGAGTGGGAGGACTACGAGGAGAGGATGGAGAGGATAGCCGAAGGCGAAAACAACATCCTCATCTCGGAGGAGCCCGTTTATTTTTGTATAAGTTCGGGAAGCTCGAGCAAGCCCAAGTACATTCCTCTTACGAGGAAGGACGTGGAGCTGCAGATAGAGTACTGGCTGAAGGGAATTCCGGAGGTTATAAGGAACGGCCTGCCCGGCAGGAGCGATGACGAGCTTTTCGGCAGGACGTTCTACACGTCGGAGTTTTATATAACCGACATGCCGGACGGCAGGATGAACGGCGTGCGGACGGGGGCTCCGTACCGATATCTCGACAGGCTCGAGGGATTCGACTGCAGCGCCTACACATCTCCAAAGGAGGTGCTTTTCCCCGAAAAGCTCGAGGACATGCTCTACGTTAAGGTGCGCTTCGCGCTGGCCGAGAGGGATGTGACCGCGGTAAGCGGAATCTTCGTCAACAGGATGGTGGGACTCTTCCAGTACATCGTCAGGTTTTGGGACGAGCTGATTCACGATATGGAGACGGGGACAGTCTCCGAGGTGTTCGACGTGTCGGACGAGTGGAAGGAATACCTGGGGCAGCAGCTTCCGGCGGATCCGGAAAGGGCCGCCGAGCTTAGGACCATCGATGTCCGCGGCGGAAAGGACCTCATAAAGAAGATCTGGAAGAAGCTTGCATTTGTCAGCTTCATCGGTGGCAGCATCTACTCCCGATTCATGGACGACCTCAGGGAGTTTACCGGAGATACTCCCATTCACTACTTCGTCTACGCGGCATCGGAGAGCAATTTCGGCATCGCCACGGAGGTGGACGACGTGGACGCCTACTACACATTGACACCCGATACTACCTTCTTCGAGTTTATTCCCGTCGGAGGGGACGGAACGGCCATTCCCGCGTGGGAGGTTGAGAAGGGGAAACAGTACGAGTTCGTGATAACCACGGTCTCCGGGCTGTACAGGTATCAGATGCAGGATGTGATAGAGGTGGTTGATTTCTTCGAGAAATCGCCTATCGTCAGGATATGCTACAGGAAGAACCTGATGCTCAATGTGTCCGAGGAGTACATGAACCTCAGGCAGCTGGAGAAGGCCATCGAGGGATTCTCGAACAGGACAGGGATGAGCTCCCCGGAGTTTTGCGTCGAGGAGATATACGACGTTATTCCTCCCCGGTACAGGTTCTACGTGGAAGCGGAGCATACGGGCGGGGAGTACGGCCCGGAGAAACTGAGTAAAATCATGGATGAGGAGTTAAAGAATTCGTGTTATACTTATCAGGTATCGAGGGACCTCGACGAGATAGATGAGCCCTTGGTGTTTCTATTGAAGAGGGGAGCCTTTCGCGAGTATGAACAGCTCCTTAGTTTGAAGGGATACAGGATGGAGCAGAATAAGCCCATTCGAATCCTGAAGACTCAGGAACAGCGCGAATTTTTCAGCAGGAGAGTGAGATTATGAAAAACAGGAAGAAAAAGCTGGCCGCGGTACTCATAGCACAGATTGTCATTGTGATCGGTGTACTTACCGCGCTGGTAGCATCTGTTGGATATTGGCAGTTCACCAATGTCGTTTCCAAGGAGTATAATGACAGCGCCTACGAGATTGCGTACACCGCGCTCGACCGCCTGAATCCGGACAAGTTCGACGAGTATCTTTCCACGGGCGAGACTGATGAGGAGTACGATGAGATTCTTCAGATTCTCGACGATATGGTGCTTACCTGTAACCTTAACTTCATCTACGCGGTGGAGGTGAGCGACGACTA
>JAILAS010000059.1 GCA_024681495.1 Eubacterium sp.
GCGTGCTACACTCTCTCCCTTCGCCCCGCTCTTCCGCTCTGCCGGCGTTATGTAAACCCGTCCCGGCGCGGCCTTTTCCCAAAAAGTGGACTAAAACTACCCCGCGAACCTGCTTTTAGTCCACTTCCGACCGGGCGACGACATCTACCGGGACTCCAAACGCCCGACACCTCCGGGCACCAAACGCCCGACACCTCCGGGCACCAAGCGCCCAACACCTCCGGTACTCCAAACGCCCGGCACCTCCGGGGGCGCTGGGTATTGACAGCGAAAAACGAGCCAGCACGGGGCAGCCCGTTTTGGCTCGCTTTAAATGTTATAATTCCAGAAATGTTTTAATTACAGAAACGTTCTGATAACAGCTTCCCCTAGTGGGGCATGAAGCAGAAGTTGCAGTAGTTGCAGAACATGTTGAAGAGACACAGCGCAGTGCAGCAGCTGGCCGGGCCCATGTTAACGGTCTGGTAGCCCTTGCCCTGGCCCTGATACCAGCGGCCGGCGTTCTCGAGCTGCTCCATGAATCGCCTGTACTCCGTGTTGGAGGGCTCGAGCTGTACTGCGGCGCGAGCCATCTCGAGGGCTGTCACGTTGTTGCCCGTGCCGGCGTTGGCGACGGCCGAAAAGTAGTACCACCTGCCATTGCGCTCCGCCATGGAGTTCAATATGTTTATGGCCTCGTTGTAGCGGCGGCTGCGAATGTAGTCGAGCGCCTTCTGCATCTGGGGCGAGTCGCTGCTGTTGGGGGCCGCGTTGTACGTGTAGCTTCCGCCGCCGGCGCCGAATCCCCCGAAGAGGTCCTCGAACGGATCGTAGTATCCGCCGCCGCTGCTCTGCCCGTAACCGCCATAGCTGCCCTGCCCGTATCCTCCGGACGATCCCGTGCCCGAAGAGGTCGATGAGCCGGAACCGTAGCCGTAGGCGGCGGTTCCCATCTGCTTTTCCTTCATTATCTGCTCATAAGCCTCCTGCACCTGCTTGAAGCGCTCCTCGGCCTGATCCTTGTTGGGGTTGTTCACATTGGCGTCCGGGTGGTACTTACGGCTTAGAGTCCTGTATGCTTTTTTTATCTCGTCGTCCGTGGCGTTTCGGGAAACGCCCAGGACGCTGTATGGATCCGTCATTGATTAAAATTCCTTTGTTAATGATACGTCTTGGTCTTTTCGAGCCTGGCGATTCGCTTCTGTTTCTTCCTGTCCTTGCGGGTCTCGTCCCTGTGGCGCTTGGAATAAACCATCTCGAAACGCGTCCAGATTCCAGAGTACAATATGTTTCTAATGATGGACGCGTGGAGAACCACCGGCATGCGCTCGAAGGTCTTCGCGCACTCGCCGAGCATGCTGGTAAGAAGTAGGCGACTGAACGTGTCGAACTCCTCCCTGTCATTCCTGTAGGTCTTCGCCAGTACGTTGTAGTTTCCGTTCCTGCAGTCCTTCTCCACGTCTTCGTACGCGTCCATCAGGTAGATGAACTTGCCCATGTAGAAGCCCATGTTTCTGAGCTCATTGGCCCACATGCCCTTCTCTTTCCATACGAAGATCTCGGCGAGCATCTCGCCCGTGATGCCGGCCACGACGTCGATGTTGTCCTCGTGGCGCTCCTCCGCCTCCCAGAGCTCGCGCATGCACTTCTCTATGGCGCGCCCCTGCCTGGGATAGGCGGCAAATATCCTCTCGTAGTCCTTTCGGAACATCTTCATGAGGAAGCGCTTTCGCGCCGACCCCTCGTCCCTGTAGTCGTCCGCAAAGTTCTGATAGGACAGCAATATGTTCATATCGGCGGCGTACTCGGTCGCCTCGTTTATCCTGTACGTCCTGCGCGTGGCCGGATGCATGGGGCAGATGAGCCTGTCCCTGCTGTCCTCGAGCTCGTAGAGCCCTGTGAGCAGAATCACCAGGAAGGCCACGTCGTAGTTCAACAGCATCTGGCCCTTCCTGCCGCCCCTCTTGCTGAGGACGCGGCACAGGCCGCAGTAGTAGGACTGGTATATTTCCATGTCCTTCTTACTCAGGTCCTGTTTATTAGCATTTATGTATCCGAACATTCAATAACCTCGTCAGCTCTTCTTAATAAAGTGGCTCCTGCACTTGGGGCAGGTGATTTCGATGCGGCCGTGTCCCCTGGGGACCCTTATGGTCTGCCTGCAGGTGGGGCACTTGTAGAAGTGGTAGTACCTCCTCTGTCCCATCCTGGAGAAGAATTTTTTGATCCGGCCGACAGTCTCGAGATACTTTTGGTTCTCGGCGAGCCTGGCCGACGTATTCCTCGAAAAAGTCCTGAAGATGTTGTAAATCACCAGGAAGATTGTCAACACCCAGAGCACCGTAGCAATAATACTGCCGGAGCCGGCAATGCGGCTGGCAGCAATCTCTGCAATGTAAACCACCACCCAGGCGATCAACATAAACCTCGAAAAATCGTCGGTGCCGTACCTTCCCATCATGAACTGCGTAAG
Organism: Eubacterium sp.; assembly: GCA_024681495.1. Lineage (GTDB taxonomy): Bacteria > Bacillota > Clostridia > Lachnospirales > Lachnospiraceae > RUG14243. The sequence goes on from JAILAS010000059.1 coordinate 2,453, forward strand.
CTTCTGTCTAATCATAGGCTAACCTCCTAATCCGTATACTCCCCCGGATTATGCGATTATACGTTGAAGAGAGAACCCCCTATGAACTCTCTTAAAATCGAATTGCCGGCCACCGTCTCCGAAGGATAGGGGAGGCAGTAGTCCAGGAACTTGAGCAGGCGCTTGGCCTCGCCGTACTCCGGCGAATCCTTGGGAACCGCGAAAAGCAGAGGCTCCACGTACGGCTTGAGCACCGATATCTCGTAGATAAGCGCCGAATTGAACATCACGTCGGCATTCTCCTGGAACGGGAAGATGTGTCTCTCCTCGCCGCGCTCCACCGAATCCCACCTCGAAAGCGTTATGTGGGCGTTGTTGCCGCGCGACCTGTTGTCCCTCACCATCCTGCGGATGAGCCTGCCGTCGCGGGTGGACAGGCAGTTGTGCTCGTCTATCTTGAGCGGCGTGAGCGCGCTGATATAGATTCGGAACTTGTTCTTATCGTCAAGCTTATATGTCATCTTAGGATTCAACCCGTGGATGCCCTCGATGACGAGGATGTCGTTGTTCCCGAGTTTGAGCTTGTTTCCCCTGTACTCCTGGCGTCCCTCGATGAAATCGAAGGTGGGCATCTTCACTTCCTCGCCCGCCAGAAGGCGCTCCATCTTGTCATTGAATCCCTCCACATCCACGGCGGAAATATCCTCGAAGTCAAGGGTGCCGTCGGGCTGGGGAATCATATCCTCCCTGTTTACGAAGAAATCGTCGAGCGCGATGGGATGAGGGTGGTATCCCTGGGCATACAGCTGGATGGAGAGCCTGTGCGAGAACGTGGTCTTTCCGGACGAGGACGGGCCCGCGATAATAACGAACTTCTTATCCCCGCTCTCCACGATCTGCTTCGCAATCTTGGCTATCTCCCTCTCCTGCACCGCCTCCTGGGCCAGGATCATGTCGTTCATCTCACCGGCCACTATCCTGTCATTCAGGGCTCCGAGCGTCGCCATATCCATATCGAACGCCCACTTGGACGCCTCATAAAGCTGGGTAAAGAGCTTGGGCCTGAACTTCACCGACTCCACCGAGTTGGGATGGAACTGCGAGGGCATATTGAGGAAGAATCCGTTGTTATACTGCTCGATCTCGAACAGGTTGAGCATGCCCGTGTGGGGCACCATGTACCCGTAGAAGTAGTCCTCGTAACCGTCGAGATTATACATATTCACGTTCGCCACCCTGCGGTACTCGAAGAGCCTCTTCTTATCCGGGAGGTTGTTCTGCGTAAACACGTTCATCGCGGACTCGAGGTGGGCGCTGCGCTTCATGAGGGGGATGTCCTCCTCGACCAGGCTGCGCATCTTTTTATCGAGCTCCTCTATAGTCTCCGGGGTCACCGGAACCATCTCATTGCCCCTGAACAGCTCGCAGTAATACGCGTTGTCCATCGTGTAGAGGACGTGAATAGTGGTGGCCTCCGTGTTCTCGAGGCTCCGAAAAGCCTTCTGCATGAGCAGCACCATGCTTCGCCTGTACGTCATGATGCCGGGCTTCTCGGACATCGTCACGAACTCGAGCTCACCGTCGCGAGCGACCTTCTTAAAGAGCTCCCTGAGCCTGCCGCTGAACCTCGCCAGAACGATGGGCGAGTCGAACTTGTCTGCGTACCTCTTCGCTATTTCCTCATAGGTGGTTCCCTGCGGAACCAGTTCCAGCTTCCCGTCTATAACGACGTGGAATTCCTTTTTTGCCATAACCTTATTACCCCTTCCCCGGAATCCGCTAGACCACCGAAAACGGCGACTTCACGGGCTCCTTTATTACCTGTACTCTCTCTTTGTTGTCGTAAAAATACCCATTCAGGAATTCGGCCACCTCGTCGATGAAGATGTGCTCAAGCCCGTAGTGACCGGCATCGATGATGCACAGCCCCTCGGCCACGGCGTCAATCCCCGTGTGGTGGTCGATATCCCCGGTGATGAGCACGTCAGCACCGTCCGTCAATGCGGTCTCCACCATGCTCTTGCCGGACCCGGGCGATATGGCTGCGGAACGTATCCCGGCATCCGGATCACCGAAGATCCTCACGGAGTCGATGCCGAACCTCTCCTTCACGAGCTGCGCGAGATCGCCGAGGCTCATGGGCTCGGGCAGCATTCCTACCCTGCCTATACCCTGGGTCCTGCCGTCCTCGTCCACCGCCGTGGGGAAGAACACGCAGGCATCCTCGATCCCGAGTATATCCGCCGCGCGGTCCGCCATGCCCATTACGTCGTAGTTCGTGTGCATGGCCATGTACGAAATCCTGTTTTCAGCAAGAGCCAGCACCCTGCGCCCCACCGAATCGTCCGTATTCACCTTCCTTATTCCGCCGAAGATGAGCGGGTGATGGGTGATGAGCATGTGCGCTCCCTTATCAATGGCGTCCTCCACCACCTCGGGGGTGGCATCGAGCGCCAGATAAACGACCGACACCTCGCGGCGGGGATTACCCACCTGGAGCCCCACATTGTCGGCATCCCAGCTCTCGGCGTACGCCCTGGGAGACCTCTCTTCCAGAATCCTCATAATATCGCCAGTTAACATAATACCCTCCATTCGTGCGGGGCGAAGCCTCACTCCGCGTTGATTGCCTCCAGGGCCTTCGTGCAGAGGTCGATATCCTCCTCCACCTCGGCCAGCCTGTCGGATATCTCCGCCGTGGCCGACGCGGCCCGAAGGCTCTTCGCAATGCCCTCGCTCCGTGCCAATTCCCTCTCCAGCGCCGCCTTAAGCACCGGATCTCTCTTTTCCAAAAGTGCCCTGCCGAACCTGAGCGTAAGCTCACGCGGAAACGGCGATTCTGCCGTCCCGGCGGGCACGGGTATAAACCTTATTATGGTGTAGAACTTGCCGTCGTCCTCGACCATGACCTCATCCTCGATGGGGAATCCGGCATCCTCCAGGGAGAGCCGAAACTCCCTCACCCCCGACTGCGGGGAGGCAATCACCCTCGAAAAGCGGGCTGTCACCTCGGGAAACTCGGTGATTATTCGGGTTATAAGCGGCCCGCCCATGCCGGTAATGCTGAGCGACAGAGGCCCGTCGAGCCCCTCAAGTCCGCCCATCTCCGCCAGGCCGTCGCTCCTTATCAGCCTTATTCTGTCCGACAATCCGGCCTCCTCCACGTGCCCGGCCGCCCTCTCGAGCGGTCCCGCGTTCACGTCCGCGGCGACAGCGGAGGGGCAGATGCCCTGCAAAACCGCGTATATTGGCAAATAACCGTGGTCCGTCCCCACGTCCACCAGCGTGCTGCCGGGGGGAATAAGGGACGCCACCGCCATCAGCCTGTCGGAGAGTTTTACCTCTGCCGCCATTAGTTGAGGAAGTCCCTGAGCATGCGCCTCCTGGTCGGGTGGCGAAGCTTTCTGAGCGCCTTGGCCTCGATCTGACGGATACGCTCGCGGGTTACGTTGAACTCGCGTCCTACCTCCTCGAGGGTACGCGCCCTGCCGTCGTCGAGACCGAAGCGGAGCCTGAGCACCTTCTGCTCCCTCTCGGTGAGGGTGTCGAGCACCTCCACCAGCTGCTCCTTGAGCAACGTGAATGCCGCCGCGTCCGCGGGGACGGGCACATTCTCGTCCTGTATGAAGTCTCCGAGGTGAGAGTCCTCCTCCTCGCCGATGGGCGTCTCGAGGGA
>JAILAS010000082.1 GCA_024681495.1 Eubacterium sp.
GGCAGCCCCGCAGGAAGAGCCTGCACAGGAGGCAGCCCCGCAGGAAGAGCCCGCCCAGGATGCTCCCGCATCCGAGGAACCCGCTCCCTCAAAGGACGATAGCGCTCCCTCACCGGACGAGGCAGTCAAGTTCTGCCGCTCCTGCGGAGCCAAGATCGCCATCGGAGCCAAGTTCTGCTACAAGTGCGGAGCCGAGAATAACTAAGGCTCCCATATCACAGGACATACTTAACCCCCACCGGCCGCTGTGCCGGATGGGGGCTTTTGATGCGCACGGATTCGCGAGCGAGTCTTGACTTTTACTTTATATTATTTCTTCATCGGGCAGCGCCTCTTTAAGCAGCTGCACCACCTTCTTAACGCTGGGATTCGGGTTTTCATCGTCCCAGACGATAACCATCTTATTGTCGTCTATGTCGTCACACTCGATGAAGACGACGTCTGACTGCGCCTTGAGCGTGCTGGTTCCGTTCAGGATACCCACTCCCATGCCGGTTACCACCATGAGCATGTACTGGTCGAGCGTGTCGGCCATCAGATAATCGGGGGTAAATCCGTGCTCCTGGCACTTGAGCAGCACCTCGTCCCATCCCTCGGGAAGGTCCTCGGGCGCGTTTACAATAAACCTCTCGTCCTTGAACATCTCCAGCGATACCTTCTTCTCGTTGGCGAGGGGATGTTCCTTGGAAAGGACCACGTAGTTCTTTTCATCGCCGATAGTCATCCTCCTGGCGATTTCGGAGGATCCTACCCCGAAGTCCAGGGTAATAAGGAAATCATAGGTATGCTCGCGAAGACCTGTCATAAGGTCCGCGAAACTTCCGGAAAACATTCCCAGCTCGATATCGGGATATTTCTCATGAATCTTTCTCTTGAAATCCAGGAAGAATCCCGCCAGATCCATTCCCGGAAGAACTCCGAATTTCAGGAATCCGCCCACTCCGCTGTCCACCAGCTCGGTGCGCTTGACCGCATCGTAATAGCGGTCCGTAAAGCCTTTCATAGCCTCATAGAAGACCTGCCCCGCCGGGGTGAGCGTGATCGGGCGGCTCTTGCGATGGAAAAGGGTAACGGAAAGTTCCTCTTCCATAGCGCTTATTTGACGGCTGAGAGCAGGCTGTGTTATGTAGAGCTGCTCTGCTGCTTTGGAAATGTTCTGGTAACGTACTACAGCCATAAAATAATCAATTTGGTTGATCGTCATTTGTTTCTTCCTCCTTCGGAAACCCGGCGACGGAATATATTACCGGGTCGCATGTTAATATCCGTTTTAGGCATTTTACTTTGGTCACGAATAATGATATTATACAAATGTCTTAAGAGAACCCCCATTCTTCTTGAGATATGTAAATTTTTTACATCTACCTTTTAAAATACCCCCCTAACACTGACGAGCGGTTCCCCCAAGATCGCTCGTCTTTTCTTTTACCAACATTTAATAATTCTACCACAATTATGTCCATCATTGCACGCCTCTTTTTCGGGGTCTTCCCCCTCTCGTTTACTCTTCTCTGTTTCTATACCACTCCACCACGGGCGAAAGTCTGTCGATACTAACGGCATTGCCCCCGTCGCGGAACATCTTCAGCATATTCATCTGGGCCTCGTCGAGGTCGGTCCTGCCCTCCATGCGGGGGACCATCACGTCCCTGAACTGCTTCATTATAAACCTGTTCATTCCCGTGAGCCTGGAGAAGTCGAACCCTCCCTGCACATAGAAAAAAGGCTCATCGCCCATCTTAGTCTGGCTCCTAAAGCCTTCGGCCACCTCCATGCCCTCGATACTCATTCCCACCCCGACCACACAGTCGAGGCCGAACCGGGCCGCAGCCTTCTTATATCCTTCCACCCTGCCCTTTCGTATCCACGACAGGAAGATGACGCGGCTGCCCTTGGGGAGAGCCTTCTTCGCCTCTTCGAAAGAATACTCCTTAAGCGAGAGCTTCTTGGACAGAAGGTCTGCGTATTGACGGGTGAAACCCGTATTTGAAATATAGACGACTGCTTCGGTCATAGTCTATCTTCCCTCTCTCTCGTTCGAAATCATTATGCGGATGGACTCCACGGCGCACCTTATGGCCTCGTCCACGTCGTGGCACTGGGGATTGGGAAGGCCTTCCCTCTTCCTCTCCTGATTGGCCACCGCCAAAAGCACCGTGCCGACCCGTACTCCCAGGGCCGCTCCGACTGTGAAGAGCGCGGCGGATTCCATCTCGGACGCCAATGCGCCCAGCTTCAGGCATGCGTCCCACTTATTTAAGAGGTCGTATCCGGCGGGCATCCTCTCGGGCTCGTGCTGGCCGTAGAAGGAGTCCTTGCACTGCACCACGCCGACGTGGTAGGTCTTGTTCATGGACTCAGCGGCCTGTACCAGCGCGCTGACGCAGCTAAAGTCGGCCACGGCGGGATACTCGATAGGGGCGTACTCCTTGCTGGTGCCCTCCATCCTGACGGCGCCGGTGGCCACCACGAGGTCGCCGCCCTTAACGTTCAGGTTCATGCCTCCGCAGGTCCCGACGCGGATGAACGTGTCGGCCTCGCACTTGACGAGCTCCTCCATGGCAATGGCGGCGGACGGGCCGCCGATTCCGGTCGACGTCACAGACACCTGCTCGCCGTCCAGGTAACCCGTGTAGGTGGTGTACTCGCGGTTGCTGGCCACGAGCTGCGCGCCCTCGAGATAGGAGGCGATCTTCTCACACCTGCCGGGATCTCCCGGAACTATAACGTAACGACCGACGTCGTCGGCCGTAAGCTTAAGATGATACTGTCTTCCGCTCTCATCCATGTAATCCATAACTTTCTCCTCCTTGCATAACGTGTCGAACAAAACGCTCTCTAATCGGTGCCCGAGAGCTCCTGGTAGAGGCTCTTGGCGAAGGTGTCTGTCATTCCGCAGATGTAGTCCGTGACCAGAATAAGCCTCAGATAGAGCTTCTCGGCCTCGGAGCGTCCCTCGGAATACTTATGATAAATCTGCATGTAATTTTCAGAAATTATTCCGATTATACGCTTCTGAACCGCGTTCATCGGAAGTTCGGTATCGTAGGGAACGGCTGCGTCTACGAACTTATCGAGGAGGAAGTCCATGATGACCTCCTCGGCAATCTCGTGCCTGAAAATCGGCCTAGACTTAAAGACGTACTTCGTCTCTATGCCGTAGAGCGCCTCGAGCATCGGGTTCATGGTCGAGCAGGAAACAAGCGTCCTCTTCATCTGTCCGGCCATAATCGCTTCGTAGTTATTCATGAAGGCGTCGGTAACGGCGTTTATCGCGCGGCGCTGCAGCGTGACTATCCAGTTCTGGACCGCATACTCTCCCGGGTCCTGCAGCCCCCTGTCCCCGGCCTTCCTGTACTTCTCCCCGAGCACCTCGATGAGCTCGCCGAACCTCTCAACCTCCTCGGGCGACAGGCCGCCGGCGTCCTTGTATATCTTCAGATCCCTCGTCAAATCCTCGTAGCTCAGATATCTCTTCTTATAAGCATCCTCGATGTCTGCAGTAATGTAGGCGATATCGTCGGCCGCCTCCAGAAGAAACGACAGCGGATGGCGCGCCCCATTGGTGCCGGTAGCGGTCTGCACGTCTCTGAAAGTCTCCCTGTCGGCGCGGAAATATCCCATCTTGTGGCTTCGGATATCGTCCCCGTTCTCTTCAATTTCAAGCGATGAAACAGGATATTTTATGATAGTGCCCAGGAGGCCCTTCGTGAGATTCATTCCGTTACTGTCCACCAGAAAGTGAAGCCTGGTGACGAGGCGGAAGGCCTGGGCATTACCCTCGAAATGGTAGAAGTCGTTCTTCATCTCCTCCGAGAGTACTTCCTCGAGCGGACTGCCGCAGAGCGACAGGTGAGGGAGATTTTTAAGGAACCACTCCCTTATGGTCGTCTCACCGAAATGGCCAAAGGGAGGGTTTCCTATATCGTGAATTAATCCTGCGCACTGAAGAATGTCGCAGATGTACGCCTTATATTCGGGGAGGAAGTCCGGGTCCTTTATGTCGCAGGTAATCGCCTCGCCCACGTTCTGGCCGAGCGACCGCGCTATGGATGAGACCTCCAGCGAATGGGTCAACCTGGTGCGCACGAAGTCACTGCTGTCGAGAGGAAAGACCTGTGTCTTGTCCTGAAGACGCCTGAACGACGCACTGTTGATAATCCTGTGATAGTCCCTGGCGAACTCCGAGCGAAGCTCCCTGGGATCGACATGCTGATGGCTACGCACACGTTCCGCGCACAGTACTTTACCCCATTCCAATGTAAAATCACCCCTTAACTTTAACCGAGATGCCCAACCACAAGACCCGAAGGGATCTATAACGATTAGGCCTGATTCTCCGCGGCAACGAGGCCTACGGAATTATACTTCTCCCTGAGCTTAGGCTTCTCGATCTTACCGGTGGGATTCCTGGGAATCTCGTCGAAGATGATCCTGCGCGGCCTCTTATACCTGGGAAGGTCGTAGCAGAACTCGTTCATCTCCTCCTCGGTGCAGGTCTCACCGGGCTTAAGCTCGATTATGGCTGCGGCAATCTCGCCGAGCCTCTTATCCGCAATACCGATAACGGCCACGTCGTGAACCTTGTTATTGGTGCGGATGAAATCCTCAATCTGTACGGGATAGAGGTTCTCTCCACCCGTAATTATAACATCCTTCTTCCTGTCTACAAGGAAGATAAATCCATCCTCGTCGGTCATGGCCATGTCTCCGGTGTAGAGCCACTCGCCCTTGAGAACGTCCTCAGTGGCCTCAGGATCGTTGTAATAGCAGGTCATAACGCCCGGGCCCTTCAGGCACAGCTCGCCCACCTTATTGGACTCCGTAACCACATTGCCGTCCTCGTCGACGATTTTCGCCTCCCATCCGTATCCGGGCTTGCCGATGGCTCCCACCTTGTGAATGTTCTCCACACCCAGGTGAACCGCGCCGGGTCCGATGGACTCAGAAAGGCCGTAGTTCGTGTCGTACTGATGGTTGGGGAAGTAATCCCTCCAGTGCTTTATAAGGCTCTGGGGCACGGGCTGGGCGCCAATGTGCATGAGCCTCCACTGATGAAGATCGTACCTGGAAAGGTCGATTTCGCCGGAGTCGATTTTCTCCAGTATATCCTGCGCCCAGGGCACGAGCAACCATACGATGGTGCAGTGCTCGGCCGACGCCGTCTCGATGATGGTCTCGGGGCTGGTGCCCTTCAGGAGCACGGCCCTGCCGCCGGAGAGGAGCGAGCCCATCCAGTGCATCTTGGCGCCCGTGTGGTAGAGGGGCGGGATGCACAGGAAGTTGTCCTCGCGCGTCTGGTGGTGGTGCGCCTGCTCCACCTTGCAGGAGTGCATCAGGCTGCGGTGCAGGTGGACGATGGCCTTGGGGAAGCCGGTCGTGCCCGAGGAGAAGTAGATGGCCGCCTCGTCGGTGTCCTGCAGGGGGATCTGCGGCGCCTTGGAGGAGCAGTAGGAGACCAGCTGGAAGAAGGATTCGGCGAAGGAGGGGCAGTCCTCGCCGACGTAGAGGAGCGCCTTGACCTTCGGGATGCGGTCGCAGATGTCCTCCACGCGGCCGATGAACTCCGGCCCGAAGATGAGGACCTCCACGTCCGCCAAGTCGAGGCAGTAGCGGATCTCCTCCTGCGTGTAGCGGAAGTTGAGGGGGACCGCCATGGCACCGCTCTTGAGGATGCCGAAATAGATGGGGAGCCATTCGAGGCAGTTCATGAGGAGGATGCCCACCTTGGCGCCCTTTCTGACGCGGCGCGTCAGCAGCAGGTTGGCCACGCGGTTCGCCTTGCGGTCGAACTCCGCCCACGTCATCTCCGAGCGGAACGAGTCGTTCTTGCTGGGCTCGATGAGGCTGTATTCGCGCCATGTCGTGTGGCGCTTCTCCAGCTCCTGCGGGTTGATTTCGACAAGCGCCACGTCGTCGCCGTACAGGCGCGCGTTCTTCTCAAGTATCTCTGTGATGGGCATGGTTGTCTCCTGAAATTTGGCCTTCCGGCCGGTACATCCATATACTATAACCCGCTTGGGGCTTCCGGGGCACGAGAATGATTCGGCGGAAGGTGTTATATTTCCTGCAGCGCCAGTTCCGCCGCAGAAATGCGGCAGGCCAATCCACAATCCGCGAGGAGCCATCACATGAAGAGACTGGAAATCTACAAGTGCGCCGTCTGCGGCGCCGTCATCGAGGTCGCCACGGACGGCGCCGGCCGGCCGAGCTGCTGCGGCGCCGAAATGCAACTGATGGCCCCGCAGACCGCTGAATACAAGCTGGAGAAGCACGTCCCCTATCCGACGGCACTGGAGAACGGGATGGCGGTCGCCGTCGGCAAGGAGATGGCGCATCCCATGACGCCGGAGCACCACATCGTCTGGATCGAGGTCGTCAACGGGGCCTATGTGAATCGCAAGTATCTCCAGCCGAATGAGAAGCCGGAGGCCGCCTTCCATGTGCCGCTGCAGAAGGGAATGGTCGTCCGCGAATACTGCAACATCCATGGGCTGTGGGAGTACATCGTCGAATAGCCTTCAACGCGAACGGAGGGACACATGAAGACAGCGCTCATCCAGACCGCGCTGCTGGCGTGCCTATGCACGGCGGTGGCCGAAGACAAGGGCATCATGCGGTTCGCCTTCCCCAAATGCAGCGTCGTCTGCATCCAGGACGTGGCGATGCGCCATCCGGCGACGCTCTTCTCCAGCGTCCAGCCCGACAGCCGCGTCACGCCGCAGGGCTCCTACGACTCCTCCGTCAACGTCTTCCTGCTGGAGAAGGACGGCGGCCGCTATCTGATCGACGCGGGCAACGACGCACGTCGCGGCGCCCTCAGGAACCGCCTAAACCAGCTGGGCGTCGCTCCCGCCTCCGTCAAGGGCGTCTTCATCACCCACATCCACCCAGACCACGTGGGCGGGCTGCTGTGGGAGGGTAAGCCCCTCTTCACGAATGCCACGCTCTACATCGCCCGCGAGGAATACGAGAGCTGGCGGAAGGACGGCGCCCGCGCCGCATTGGGCGCCTATCTGACGCCGTATGCTTCTCGCCTGCAACTCTTTGAATACGGAAAGACGCTGCCGGCGGGGCTTCTGCCCATCAAGCGGGCGGGACACACGCCTGGCCACACGTGTTTCCGCGTCGCGCTTGCGGACGGGAAGGAGGCGCTCTTCGTCGGCGACATCCTGCACGCCGTGGCGCTGCAGGTGCCGCACCCCGAGTTCTGCGCCAAATACGACGCCAATCCGGCCGCCGCCGTCACATCCCGCCTGGAGGTCTTTAGTTCGCGGCTGCTCCTGTTCGGCGCCCACTTCCCCTTCCCAGGCTGCGGCAGTATCGCGCCGTCGCCGGACAGCCCAGATGGGCGATTTGTCTATAAACAATTCAGTCCCAAAGAGAAAGAATAGGGAACTGTGTGCTTTGGTTTCCGAGGCAGCCTATGGCAGGATAGCCCTGTCAAGGCTGCCTCTTTTTGGGGGAGGGCTATGTTCCCCAAGAGGGTAGGTTTTGAGATCATTCTTTGATGCACAACGGCCAGGCAAAATGCGAAAAGCCCCGCCCCATGGGAAAGACAGCCGCGTAGCGGCGGCAAGACCATAGGTAATGTGTGTTTGTCAAGCCGTCTTTTCGCCTTTTTTCTCGAAATGTGTGAAGTTTTCGGGCACATGCCCCTGATCGAACGGCTTGCCGGAGACGACGACGCCCCTG
>JAILAS010000097.1 GCA_024681495.1 Eubacterium sp.
GGTTACAGACTTTTCTTTATCTCTTCTGCCTCGCTTACCATCCTCTCGAGGATGTCGGCGAGGGGCTCCGTCTTAGTGAGGAGTCCGCACGCCTGTCCCGACATGAGAGAGCCCATGGTGGTGTCTCCGTCGAAGACCGCGCGTCGCAGCGAGCCGAGCGTATACTTCTCGAGCTCCATCTTGTCGGCGCCCTCCTTCTCCTTTTTGACGTACTCGCGCGCCATCTTGTTCTTCAGGATTCTTACCGGCGTGCCGCCAATCCGGCCCGTCACCACGGTTCCGTTGTCCTTCGCCTTGATGACCGACTCCTTGTACGCGTCGTGGATGGGGCACTCGTCGCTTACCAGAAGGCAGGTTCCCACCTGAGCGCCGCAGGCACCGAGCGCATATGCGGCCAGAAGCCCCCTGCCGTCGGCGATTCCGCCTGCCGCGATAACCGGCACGTCCAGCCCGTCCACCATCTGGGGAATGAGCGTCATGGTGGTCATCTCTCCGACGTGTCCGCCGCTCTCCGTTCCCTCGGCGATTATGCCGTCGGCGCCCGCCTTAACGAAGCGCTGCGCCATGAGGACGCTGGAGACCACCGGGAAGACCATCATGTCGTGCGCCTTCCAGTTCTCCATGTACTTGCCGGGCATTCCGGCGCCCGTGGTGACTATCTTAACGCCCTTGTCGGCGATCATCTGAGCCATCTCGTCGGCGTGGGGATTCATGAGCATGAGGTTTACGGCAAATGGCTTATCGGTAAGGCTCCTGCAGGTATCGATTTCCTTCTCGAGCTGCTCCGTCGTCATTCCGCCCGCGCCGATGGTTCCGAGCGCTCCCGCGTTCGATACCACCGCGGCGAAGGTTCCCGTCGCTATGTTTGCCATTCCGCCCTGTATTATCGGATAGCGGATTCCGAGCATTTCATTTAACTTCATTGTGTCTCCTTTCGTTTGGGGAGCAACGCGGGTGCTTCGCCCCGCAAGGCCGTTTAACAAATCAGGTCTAGAACTCCAGAAGCGCTCCGGCGTAGGTGAGCCCCCCGCCGAATCCGAGCGCCACGACCTTCTGCCCCTTTCCAAAGGACAAAAGGCCCCTGTTTACCATGTCGTCGAGGGCGAGAGGAATGCTCGCCGCGGACGTATTGGCATACTTATCCATGTCCATGAAGAATTTGCCCTCGGGCGCCTTCCTCTTATGCGCCACGTGCGAGATTATCCTGCGGTTGGCCTGGTGGCAGACCACGTAATCCACCGAGTCGATCGTGTTGCCCGTGTGGTCGAGGATATCCGTAAGGTTCTCGTCTATGGTCTTTACAGCAAATCTAAATATCGCCTGTCCCTTCATGCGGACGTGCGGGTCCTCCGTGTTAATACCACCGCAGACCAGGGCCTCATTGTCGCCCCGGCTGCCCATGGTCCCGTAGAAGGCGGCTGACTCGTCGTACTTTATGACCGCGGCACCCGCTCCGTCTCCGAAGAGCACACATGTGCTCCTGTCCTCCATGTCGAGGATTCTCGAGAGCATCTCGCCGCCCGTTACCAGTGCATAGGGACGCTCCTTATCCACGAACCGTGAAGCAATATGGAGGGAGTATATGAAACCCGAACACGCCGCATTGACGTCAAATGCGGGTATGTCAGTAGGGAGCCCCAGCTCCCGCTGCAGCATGCATGCGTTTGAGGGTGTAGCATAGTCGGCCGACAATGTGGCGCTTATGCAGATCCCGATGTCCGACGGGTCTACGCCCGCCCTCTCCATCGCCGTCTTAGACGCGCGGGCACACAGCTCGTAGAGCTTTTCGTCCTCGCAGAAGTATCTGTTCTTAATCCCGGTGCGGGAGTATATCCATTCGTCGCTGGTGTCCACGTATTTCTCGAGATCCGAGTTGGAAACCATTCTCGCGGGCACGGCGCTTCCCGTCCCCACTATTCTTATACCGCTCATACCATGTTCCTTCCCATCTGTCTGAACTTAGCGAATCTGTCCGCGGCTATTTCCTCGCCGGTCATTTCGTCTGTCCTCGAGAGCTCGGTCCGGATGAGGGACCGTATGTTTTCGAGCACGACGGCCGAAAGTCCGCTTCGGCTGCGGGAATCCTCGTCTATCACACCGTCGCAGAGCCCGGCCTCGAAGATCTCGTGGGCTGTCATCTTCATGCTTTTAGACGCCTCCTCCTTTTTGGACGCGTCCTTGAAGAGGATGCTGGCGAAGCCCTCCGGAGAGAGCACGCAGTACACCGCATTTTCGAGCATGTATACCTTGTTTCCCACGCCGATAGCGAGCGCGCCGCCGCTGTTGCCCTCGCCGGTCACAAAGCAGATGACGGGGATCTTAAGGGCACTCATCTCACGCAGGTTTTCTGCGATGGCGTTGCTCTGACCGTTCTCCTCGGCCTCCTTGCCGGGGTATGCGCCCGGGGTGTCAATGAATGTTATGACGGGACGGCCGAACTTCTCGGCCTGCTTCATAAGGCGGAGCGCCTTGCGGTAGCCCTCGGGCTCCGGCATGCCGAAGTTGAAGGCCAGGTTTTCCTCGAGGTCCTTTCCCTTCCTGTGACCGATTACGGTGACGGGCCTGCCCTCGAAGAGCGCGATTCCGCCGAGGATGGCGGCGTCCTCCTTGCCCAGCCTGTCTCCCTTAAGCTCTATGAAGTCCGTGAAAAGGCCTTCGATGTAATCCGTTATTCCCGCCCTGTGAGGGTCTCTCGCAGCGAGCACCCTCTCGTAGGGGGTTTTGATTTTCGTTTTCTTTTTATTATCGCTCATGAAGATACAATATCTTTCCTAAAATCTCTCTCAAATCACGCCTGTCGGCGATGATATCCACAAAGCCGTGCTCCGACTGGAACTCGGCGCGCTGAAATCCCGGCGGCAGCTTCTCATTTATGGTCTGGGATATTACCCTCTGGCCGGCGAAGCCAATCAGGGCCCCGGGCTCTGCCAGTATTATGTCACCCAGCGTAGCGAAGCTGGCGCTCACGCCTCCCGTGGTAGGGTTGGTTAAGACGGTCACGTAGAGGAGACCGTTTTCGCCGAGCTTTTCCACGCACGCCGAAGTCTTGGCCATCTGCATGAGTGAAAAAAGCCCCTCCTGCATCCTGGCCCCGCCACTCGCGGTAAACACTACGAAGGGGAGCCTGTTTTCTATGGCGTACTCTGTAAAAAGCGCGAACTTTTCGCCCACGGCGCAGCCCATACTTCCCATCATAAATGTGGGATCTAAGACCGCTATGAGAACATCCCGCCCCCTTATGGTGCCGGTGCCCCCGTAGAGTGCGTCCTTAAGGCCGGTCTTCTCCTTCTCTCCCGCGTGCTTTTCCGCGTAGCCCTTGAAGTCTAGCGGGTCCCTGCCCTCCACATCGGGATAGAGCTCTGTGAAGCTACCCTCGTCGAGTACGATTGAGAGCCTGCGGGATGCGCCAATAGTCATGTGATACCCGCAGACCGGGCAGACGTAGGCGTTATCCTTCCAGATTGTCCTCTTAAACTCCTTCCCGCACTTCTTGCAGGCGACGGGCCTTTTACCGCCCTGTTTCTTCACCACTCCGTGGCGCTTTTCCCTTACCTTCTTATAGTTCAGAAAGGTCTCTTTTCTCTCCTGAAACTGATCCATTATTCCTTCATCCAGTTCAAAATATCGTCTGTGTATGTTTCCAGAAAGGAGGTGTCGTACCTGCCCTTCAAAAAGTCGGGGTTAAACATCATCAAAAACAAAAACTCAATGTTCGTGTGTACCCCGTCTATTATCAGCTCCTCGAGCGCGGTCCTCATGCGGCGGATGGCCTCGAGCCTTCCGTTTCCGGTGACAATGACCTTCACGGCCAGCGAGTCGTAGTAGGGCGATATCTCCGAGCCCGAAATGAGTGCGCTCTCGCACCTTACTCCTATACCATCGGGGAAGTGCACGAAGTTCACGTTTCCGGGCGAGGGTACGAATCCCCGGGCGGGGTCCTCCGCGTTAACCCTGCACTCTATGGCGTGACCGCGCACCCTGATGTCGTCCTGCTTAAACCCTAAGTTAAGCCCGGCGGCGATCCTTATCTGCTCGCGCACGATGTCTATGCCGGTAACGGCCTCAGTCACCGGGTGCTCCACCTGCACGCGGGTGTTCATCTCGATGAAATAGAACTCGCCAGTCTGAGAAACGATGAACTCGATGGTTCCCGCTCCCTCATAGCCGGCCGCAGACGCAGCCTTAACGGCCGCCTTAGCCATCTTCTTCCTTAGCTTATCCGTGAGAAACGGCGAGGGCGCCTCCTCCACCATCTTCTGGTGTCGGCGCTGTATCGAGCAGTCCCTGTCGCCAAGTTCCACCACGTGTCCCTTGGAGTCCGCCAATATCTGAAATTCAATGTGTCTGGGGTTTTCGATGAGTTTTTCGATGTACATCCTGCCGTCGCCGAAGCCGCTTACGGCCTCTGCCCTGGCCTCCTCGAAGGCCTTCTCGACCTCCCTGGAGGAGTATGCGGGACGCATTCCTCTGCCGCCGCCGCCCGCGGATGCCTTTATGAGCACGGGATAGCCTATCTTTTCCGAAATCTCCCGGGCATCCTTCGCGGTCTCCACGAGTCCGTCCGAACCGGGAACCACGGGGACCTTGTTCTTCTTCATAAGGCTTCGGGCCGCCTCCTTATCTCCCATCCTTTCGATAGTTTCCGGAGAAGGACCGATGAACTTCAGCCCGTTGCTCTCAAGCGCTCTGGCAAACGAGGCATTCTCCGAGAGGAATCCGTAGCCCGGGTGAACAGCCTCGCACCCCGTCTTTAGCGCCACGTCTACGATTTTCGCAGCGTCGAGGTAGCTGTCCTTAGGCGAGGGATCCCCGATGCAGACCGCACGGTCGGCGAGCTTCACGGGGAGAGTGTCCCGGTCCGCCGAAGAGTGGACCACCACGGTCTCAATATCCAGCGACCTGCAGCACCTTATCACCCGAAGCGCGATCTCGCCCCTGTTTGCAATCAGTATTCTCTTAAACACCGGCCTCCGCCTCCCTTATGGAAATGAGGACATCCTCGTATCCGACGAAGTCACCGTCCACGACATGGATGGCGGATACTATTCCGTCCACAGGCGAGGGAATCTCGTTCATTATCTTCATTGCCTCGATGAGTCCTAAGACGTCTCCCTTCTTTACCACCTGGCCCTCTTTTACGTAGGGCGCCTTGTCAGGTGCGGACGCGGCATAGAATGTACCGGGCACGGGCGACTTCACCTCAACGGCGCCGTCAGATTCGCCCGCCTCGTCAGAAGACGTATAGCCCTGTGCGATATTTCCGGGTGCGATATCCGCCGACGCGGAAGATGTATTTGACACGGGCGAAGCCGCGGGAGCGCCCACTGCTGTCTCCTTCTTAAACCTGACCTTCAAATCTCCGGAGACGATCTCGAGCTCGGTGAGCGAGTTCTTCTCGAAGCGGTCCATCAGACCCTCGATTTCCTTAAAATCCATCTCCATGATTAAGCGGCCTTATTTGCGTCGATGTAGTCAACGATATCCTTGACGGTCTTGAACTCGGCGAGCTGCTCGTCGGGAATAGAGATGCCGTATGCCTCCTCGAGCGCGATGTTGAGCTCTACTGCGTCGAGCGAATCCATCTCCAGGTCATCAGCGAGGTTGGACTCGAGCTTGATGTCCTCCAGCTCCAGATTGAGTGTATCTACCATGGTCTCTCTTACCTTCTCGAATGTCATTGTTGTTACCTCCTAAAATGTTTTAGTTAAATATATTTAGTTAAATCATCAAAGATATTATACTCGATTCCGGAATTTGTCAATAGGAGTTTTTTTAGTCGATAAATTTTATACGCAAAAAAAGCCCGGCCTCGGACGGTAAAACCATCCGAAGGCCGGGGCCTGAATCTATACATATGTAGTTAAAAAACTATTGGCTAAATCACTTCGTTTTCAATAGCCCCTTGAAACCCAATACCACGAAAAAACCAAACAGCAGGAAGCTTGGCTGAGAGTATCCCGGAGCCATAACGAACAGCCTGACACAAGCAATTATAAGATTAAGAATCCCTACCAAAAGCCACATCATTTTGTTATTCAGCCTATTAAAAACCACCGACAACGCAACAAAAACACCTATCACGAGCGGAACAGCCACGTTATACAGATACGAATATTCAAACTGATACGTTGTTCCAACAACTTGCTGCACATAAAAAGCACCGCTCCCATATACACCGGCGATTACGGTTGCCAGAACTGCAAACACAACCCATAGATAATTGTTTTCTCTCTTTTCTTTCATATTCTCCTCCTAGATGAAAATAACAACAATGAATTTCCAGGTCCATTGTCGCACATTAAAAAAAAAACAACAAGATGCTTTCAATTTAATCGTGCAGGTCTTTGAAGGATGACAAAGAAAATATTCACACGCCGGCCAGCCGTTTCCTCAATCCGGCCACCGAACACTTAAGCAGAGGATGAAAACAATTGGGTGCGATCTCACACATCGGCTCGAGGACAAACTCCCTGTTGTGAAGATCGGGATGAGGAATCACGAGATCATCGTCGTATATAATCTCGTTGTCATAAAAAAGAATGTCCAGATCGAGGGTGCGCGGTCCCCAGTGCTCTTTGCGGACGCGTCCCTCGGCATTCTCGATTTCGTGAAGCCTGTCCAAAAGCTCGTGGGGAGTATAAAGTGT
>JAILAS010000183.1 GCA_024681495.1 Eubacterium sp.
TGTTATGTAAACTAGAGTGTGTGCACCGCGTCGATCTCATTGCATTCCACAAGTTCGGTGGAGGCAAGTACGACCAGCTCGGACGCACCTATGAGATCGACGAGGACACTATTCCTAAAGAAAAACAGGATGAGTTTTTAAAGATGTTCGAGTCCCGCGGGCTCAAGACCCAGCTGGGAGGGTGAGGTCTAAGGCCTATTTCACCTTGACCTTAAATGTTTTGACCTTCTTTTTGTACTGAGTGCTGGCCTTTACAGTGACCTTGAATTTATAGGTTCCCTTGGCAGCCTTCTTAGTAACGACAATCTTAGAGTTCTTAATCTTAATCTTCTTGGACTTAATGGCCGCTTTGGTTTTCTTATTGGCGGCCTTTATTTTGATGTCTCCCGAAGAATTGGTCTTTACCTTTATTTTTGTGGTCTTGCCCTTCTTAACCTTTTTCTTTGAAAGCGAAAGAGTGGGCGTTCCTTTTTTGGATTTTACGGTGATGGTCTTAGAACCGGTATAATCGCCCTGGCCATATACGTAAACGCTGTACTGGCCGTTTCCCTCTACACTCGAAACGGTGTAGTCCGAGGTGGAAAGCGTCTTTCCGTTCATTACGACGGTTATGTCGTCCTCGGTAATCTCCGTCTCCGGCAGATAGGAGGACTTCTTGGCGGTTACTGTGCCATTTGCGATGTTTACCGCGTCAAAAGCGGCCTGATCCTCTGCAAGAGTCGCCTCTGCGTCGGAACAATATGCGTAGATTTCCCATATGTTTGAGTCGCCCTCTCGTGTGTTGGAGTTGTAGAGATCAAATGCGACCTGGTTCGGGTTAGTATCGGATACCGTACCGTTGGTGCTGGTTATCGTCTTACCCGACGGGAATATGACAACCATTTTCATCTCGAGCGCTGCGATCTTATCCTCGGTTATTCCATAGAATCCCGAGTCTATATACATGTTGGCAAGGTCTGCATACGATCCGTTGTTTTCTCCGGATGTCTCTGAGTAGCTGGCCACGTAGAACGATGAAGTCGTAACGTGATACTCGGGGGACGAATTGATCTCTGTGAGAGTAGAATCGGATGTGGACGTGAATGTGTCACTTTCGTTTACGTAAGTGTTGGTGTTGGTGTCGTACAAGGTGCTGTAGTCATAATAGTCGGTTCCGTCGATTGTCTGTATGACTGTTTTGTCCTTGGCGACTAAACCAAGCAGTTCGCTGTTGGCGTCAATCACGTCTTTGTCAACGAGCAAAAACTGCGAGAGAGTAACGCTTTCGTCCTCAGCGATTTCGATCGCGGATGTGAACTTCGCACAACCGGTCAGGGTGAGAGTTAATACGGTTACAAGTAAGAGTGCTAGTTGTTTTTTAAACTTTTTCATAAGCTTATACCTCCCTTGCGGTCATTATAACACGATTTAGGATTCGGTTGTTTCTTTTTTATAATTCTGATAGTTTGCGGGGCTATAATATCAATCGGAGGCGCTCTTTCGATCATCGACGGGACAGGCCCCTTTCGGATGAAGGAACATGGGGAAATCACATGGGATTCACCTCGGGAGCTACAGCTGAACTCGGAGAAATCAACAGTGCATAAGGGTTTTAGCAATACCACGCAGCGTGGTTTGTTTTTTGCTGCGGAAATGTTGTATTATTTTCACAGGCGAAGCAGCTGCTTTTGCATACGGATTACAGGAAGACATACGATGCGCTTAATCCGGGGGATTCGATTCGGGTGACTTACCGCGGATCGAAGATGACAGACTATGAGATGATTGAAGCGGGGCCAATTACCCGTGGAGAGAGCAAAGAGAAGGGAGAATGACATGGCTGTTAATTACATGGAATTGATTTATTTGGAAAGGCAGAAGTTAATTGAGCAGAATATAGGAGGGATGATGTTCGACCTGTTGCAGGCCGGGAATCTCAGGCTGGAGTTCCTCGAGGACAACAAGCTGGGTGACCATATCTATAAAATATACGCACCCGTTCCGTACGAAGGCTCATCCGAAGCTTACGACTATCTGTGGCATCTTGTGAAGCTCGGCGACGGGCATTCACTCGGGTATGTGGTTGACATAATTAATAAGCGACAGAACTCTTCCAAAGTGATGAAGCTGGGCAAGAAGGAGTGCGCTGACAAGTATTGTGAGAAGTCGTTATTATCGAAGAAACTCACGGAGTCCGCTAAGAAGTGCATGGAGGAGGAGTATAATGGTGTTGCAGAAATCCTGGAGGAGTGCGATAATCTTCAGAAGTACGCAGATTGCTGTCAGCTGGCTTACCACTTCTGTCAGGATAAGAAGATAAGGGATGATCTAAAAGAAATGCCGGCCGAGAATGTAACCTGGTGCGACATTCCGATGAATTCGGAAGACATCTATAAGATAACGGCGACAATGATGGATATTGGCTTTGTAAACGGTGCGACTTATGGACTTACATCGTTCCAGGGAGAGATTTTCCGCCCGATTCTTAGCGAGAGGAGAAGGGGATAGACAGCGTGAGGACGTTACTAAAAAATGGATATGTGGTTAACGTATTCATCGATAAAGTTGAAAAAATTGATGTATTGATTGAGGATGAAAAGATAATCGGCCTAGATCACTATGAGGATGGGGACGCCGATGTCGTGACAGACCTTGCCGGCCGGCTGGTGTGCCCCGGCTTCATTGACGGCCACATTCATATCGAAAGCACAATGCTTACCCCTGCCGGGCTGTCTGAGATATGCCTGCTGCACGGAACCACCAGCATTGTGGCCGATCCGCATGAGATCGCGAATGTATCCGGCATTGACGGCATCTACTATATGCTTCAGGCGAGCGAAGGCCTGCCGATGAACGTATATATTATGGCATCGTCGTGCGTCCCGGCTACGATGTTCGATGAAACCGGCGCTGTCCTTAAAAGCGAGGATCTGCTCCCACTATATAACAATGACCGGGTTCTCGGCCTCGCCGAGATGATGAACTACCCCGGAGTGCTTTTTGGAGATGAGGATGTACTGAAGAAGATAGACGATGCGCTGGCGGCCGGCAAGGTTGTGGACGGCCACGCCCCGCTCTTATCGGCTAAAGACCTCGACATTTACCTGTCGAAGGGAGTCTCTTCGGATCATGAGTGCTCCTGCCGGGAAGAAGGCATAGAGAGAATCCGCAAGGGACAGTGGCTGATGATAAGGGAAGGAACCGCGGCAAAGAACCTCGAGGGACTGGCATTTGCCTTCGACGAGCCTTATAGCAGACGCTGCCTCCTCGTAACCGACGACAAGCATCCGGCTGACCTGATAAACGACGGTCATATCGATGGGATTATCAAGAAGGCCGTAAGCCTTGGCAAGTCTCCGCTTACCGCCATCCGCATGGCGACCATTCAGGCCGCGGAGAGGTTTAATATCCCGTATCTGGGAGCGATTGCCCCCGGATACACTGCTGATATTGTCGTGGCCGACAATCCGGAAGACCTTAACGTAATCGATGTATACAGGAAAGGAAAGAAGGTCGTGGAGGATGGAAGGGTGCTGCCCTATAAGACTCCTTCGGTCGATAAAAACCTTGAGGATAAGGTCCGCCACTCGTTTGACCTGAACGAGCTGTCGCCGGAAAGCTTCGCAGTACAGGGCGAAGGTACTGCCAAGGCACGTATTATAAAGGTAATCCCCGGTCAGATAATCACAGAACAGGAAATAGACAGTATAGACATTGATACCAACAGCGGCATAGACCTGGACAGAGACATCCTTAAACTCGCCGTGATCGAGAGGCATCGAAACACCGGTCATATCGGCATTGGCTTTATAAAGGGCATCGGACTTAAGAAGGGTGCTATAGCATCGAGCGTATCCCACGACAGCCACAATCTGATAGTTATCGGAACCAACGACGAAGACATCGCATTGGCAGCCAATGTGGTCAGAAAGCACGGCGGTGGCAACGCGGTTGTCGCCGATGGCGAGGTTCTGGAGCTTATGCCGCTGCCCATAGCGGGCCTTATGTCCGATAAGGATGTGTACGAGACTGCCAGGCTAAACGCCGATATTCGAAAGGCGGCCGCAAGCCTGGGCGGCAACGAAGGGGTGGAGCCGTTTATGAATATGGCGTTTGTCTCGCTTGCTGTCATCCCGCATCTTAAGATGACCACCAAAGGCCTGGTGGATGTGGACGCATTCGAGCAGGTGTCATTGTTTGTGGGATAGATTGCCGGTGCGTGGCGACGTTGGGGACGGTCCTATTGGCACGGGGATGTGCACTTTGGCACAACATGATTAAGGAGAGAAGGATAAAAGAAAATGGAACACACTTGGTTATTGATTGTGGCAATGGTGGGCCACGTCTTGAACTGGTATTGCGACAGATTGCTGTTTTGCACACCGAGCGGAACATTCAAAATTTCCGATTTGAAGGACAATGAGAAAATGGCGGCGGTTTTCAAAACTATGCCTGAGAATGCTCCGATTCGCTCGATTGGTCTGGGAACGCTTTCCATGTGCCTGCAATTATTCGGATATCTCACGCTTGGAACATGGATGAAACAGTATTCTCCCCTGTGGGCGAATCTTATGATCGTCGGCACAGCGCTCATCTATACCTTCGGTCTGGCTTATCACATAGTGGGCGGCTCTGCCGAATGGATCTATATCAAAAGCGGTCATACCGAGGATGGACGAAAGCTTACCGAAGAGTTTTTCAGAAAAAACCTGGTGACGGTGATTGGTTGCTTC
>JAILAS010000196.1 GCA_024681495.1 Eubacterium sp.
GAATGGTTGCCTCGCACAAGATGATGACGGCTCTCATAGATAAGGCGAAGACCTGCGGACTGGCGATGGGGGCCATCCGTAACTCGTCGCACTACGGAATCGCCGGCTACTGGACCACCATGGCCACGGAGCAGGGACTCATTGGAATCACAGGCACCAACGCCCGCGCGTCCATCGCTCCCACCTTCGGCGTAGAGAACATGATGGGCACCAACCCTCTGACCTTCGGACTTCCGACGGACGAGGAGTTTCCGTTCGTTCTCGACTGCGCCACGTCCATAGTCCAGAGAGGCCGCATCGAGTACTACGCCCGCGAGGGCAGGCCCACGCCGGCGGGCACCGTGATAAGCCAGGACGGAGAGGCCATGACCGACAGCGCACAGATCCTAAAGGCGCTCGTGGACGGAACGGCAGCTCTGGCGCCCCTGGGCGGCATTGGCGAGGACCTGGCGGGGTATAAGGGATACGGCTATGCGGCAGTCGTTGAGATTCTTTCGGCCGCATTGGCGTCCAATATGTTCCTGAAGGATTTGACCAACGTAGATGAGAACGGCAACAAGCGCCCCTATCACCTCGGCCACTTCTTTATAGTGATAAATCCTGACTTCTTCCTGGGACTCGACGCCTTTAAGAAGACCACCGGAGACATCTTAAGGAGCCTTCGCGCGTCCAAAAAGGCACCCGGGTGCGATAGGATTTACACGGCGGGAGAGAAGGAGTACCTGGCCTGGCTCGACCGCAAGGACAAGGGAATCCCCGTAGGAGAGGGCGTTCAGAAGGACTTCATCACGGTCAGGGACAAGTACGGGCTGGATTACAAGTTCCCGTTTGAGTGATTAAATCTTGTAAAGAGGTGACTTGTTTATCCATAACATATGATGTATTATGTATCGGGCGGCGTTTGCCGTCCGGTTTTAATCAGTCGGGGAAAGCACCCGGCTAAATAATTTTCCATCTATAAAAGTAGAGGAGTCTGAAATGAAAATACTCGTGATTGGATGCGGTAAAGTGGGAGGAAACCTGATTCCCACCCTGTGTAGTGAAAATCATGATGTCACCATCGTAGACACAAACAAGCGCAACATTGAGGAACTGACCGGTAAATACGATGTCATTGGTGTGATTGGGAACGGCGCGAGCAAATCGATTCTCAATCAGGCCGGCGTGTCGGATACCGACATAGTAATGGCTATGACGGGAAACGATGAGATCAACATGATGTGCTGCCTTCTGGCCAAGAAGCTCGGGGGCTGCCGCACCATAGCCAGGATTCACAATCCCGAATACGATGATAATCTTAACATTTTTAAGGAAGAGCTGGGACTGGCGATGACCGTCAATCCGGAGCTCATGGCTGCCGAGGAGACGTCCCGCGTCATTGTCAGGCTGCCGTCCGCCCAGAAGATAGAGACCTTTGCGAAGGGAAGGGTGGAACTTCTCAAATACAAACTCCCCGCAGGTTCGGAGCTCTCCGGAGTCAGGGTGAGCGATATCCCTAAGAAATATAAAGTCAAGGTGCTTATAGGAGTCGTGGAGAGAGGTGACGACGTCATCATCCCCAACGGCGATTTCGTCATGCAGGAGGGAGACATACTCTCCGTTATTTCCACGCGTGATAATAAGCTCGCTATTTTCAATAAGAACATCATGTCAAAGAGAAAGGTGTCGAAGTGCATGATTGCCGGCGGAGGCGGCGTGGCCTACTACCTCGCCAGGGACCTTCTGAAGTCCGGCGTGCGCGTCACCATAATCGACAAGTCGCTCGAGCGCTGCAGGTTCCTCAGCGAGAACCTCGAGGGCGCCATGGTAATCAACGCGGATGCGGTGGACACAGCCGCACTCGAGGAGGAGGGACTCCGCGAGATGGACGCGTTCATCGCCATGACGAATATCGATGAGACAAACCTTCTTCTTAGCCTTTACGCTAAAAACAACAGCACGGCCAAGCTCGTCACCAAGGTGCACAGGGTGTCCTACGACGACATCATAAGGAGCTTTGACCTCGACACGATAATCTGCCCGAAGAACATTGTCTCCGACAACATCCTTTCGTACGTCAGGGCGATGCAGAACTCACAGGGCAGTAATATTGAGACCCTTTACCGCATCATCGGCGATAAGGCCGAGGCAATAGAGTTCGCGGTCAGAGGCGATTGCCCCGTAATCGGCAAGACACTCATGGAGATGGAGATTAAGCCGGACATCGTGGTCGCGGCCATTATTCACGGCACGAAGGTGGAGATCCCCAGCGGCGAGAGCGTGATATCTGCGGGCGACAACGTGGTGGTGGTTACCACTCGTTCCAACCTCAAGGATGTTTCCGATATTTTGAAGTAGGGTAGGATTATGAATTATAAGGCAATTGGATATATTTTAGGCCTCATCATGATGATTGAGGCGGCGCTGATGGCCATCCCCATCGGCACGTCGTTGTTCTACGGTGATGGGTGCTGGGGGGCCTTTCTGTCGGTGTCCGTCGTCTGCCTCCTCATCGGGGGGATGCTGTATCGCAGCCTGAAGACCTCCGGCAACTATTTCGCCAAGGAAGGCTTCGTCATAGTGACTTTCTCCTGGATTATTATGAGTCTCTTCGGGGCCATTCCCTTCGTTTTGAGCGGGAATATCCCCAGCTACGTGGACGCGCTCTTCGAGACCATATCGGGATTCACCACCACCGGTGCCACCGTGGTTTCCGACGTCGAGGCGCTCGCCCCGTCCGTCTTGGTGTGGAGGAGTCTTACCCACTGGATAGGTGGAATGGGAATCCTGGTTTTCATGCTGGCCATACTTCCCCTTACCGGCGGATACAACGTGCATCTAATGAGGGTGGAGAGCCCCGGACCGCAGGTGGATAAGCTCGTTCCGAAAATTCGCGAGACGGCGCGCATTCTTTACTCGATTTATATTATAATAACGTTGTTGGAGATGGTGATCCTGGTGATGGGCGGCATGTCTTTCTTCGATTCCTTTAACATTTCCCTGGCCACGGCAGGTACCGGAGGATTCGGAGTGCTAAACGACAGCTGCGGCTCGTACAGTGTGTTCTGCCAGACCGTAATCGGCGTCTTCATGGTGCTTTTCGGTGTTAACTTCAACGTTTACTATCTGATATACGTGCGCAAGTACAGACAGATATTTAAGTTACAGGAGGTAAGGCTCTACCTGCTGATTATTGCGCTCAGCACCGGCCTTATAGCATATAACGCCAGGGAGTTCTTCTCGGGGCCCGCAGAGGCCGTAAAGGAGGCGTTCTTCCAGGTGGCGTCCATAATTACCACCACGGGATTTTCCACTACCGACTTCGACCTGTGGCCATCGCTCTCGAAGACGATACTGGTGGCCCTCATGTTCATCGGCGCCTGCGCCAGCTCGACCGGAGGCGGTATGAAGGTGTCCAGGGTGATAATTGCGCTCAAGCTCATCCGCAGGGAGGTGCTGCACTTCATCCATCCCCGCTCGGTGAACTCGCTTAAGGTGGACGGCAGGATAGTGGACGACGAGGTCAAGGCTTCGGTAGGGGTGTACTTCATGCTCTACGGTCTTCTGTTCGCAGGGTCTGTACTCCTGGTTTCAATCAACGGCTACGACTTCACGTCGAACTTTACGGCGGTGGCGGCCACCATAAACAACATAGGACCCGGACTCGAGTCGGTCGGCCCCGTATGCAACTACGGCGGATTTTCCATATTGAGTAAGATAGTTCTCATGGTCGACATGCTCGCGGGAAGGCTGGAGCTTTTCCCGATCCTCGTGGCGTTTTCGCCCAGGGTATGGAAGAGATAGGTTGGTTACCCAATTATATTGGTTTACATAATGTGTATGGTTTTCTAAACGAAAGGAAGAGCAAATGGAAACACGCAAGATTCAGGACGAACTTAAAGGCAACTCCTATCCCGGAAGGGGAATAGTGGTAGGATTATCCCCCGACGGCAAGCACGCCGTGACCGCCTATTTTATCATGGGCCGAAGCGAGAACAGCAGGAACAGGGTGTTTGTCGAGGACGGCGAGGGCATTAAGACCCAGGCGTACGATCCCGCCAAGCTCGAGGATCCCAGCCTCATCATCTACGCTCCCGTAAGGGTTATCGGCTCGAAGACCATTGTGACCAACGGCGATCAGACCGATACCGTTTACGCCGGATATCAGGACGGTCTCACCTTCGAGCAGTCCCTCAGGAGCCGCAGGTTTGAGCCCGACGAGCCCAACCGCACGCCCAGGATCTCCGCAGTGCTTCAGGTGGAGAATGGCGAGTACGGATATGCGCTTTCCATATTGAAGAGCAGCCCCCTCGATCACTCCGCATGCGACAGGTTCACCTATTCCTATGAGTCACCCGTTAAGGGCTATGGCCACTTCATCCACACCTACGTGACCGATGGAAATCCCCTCCCCAGCTTCGAGGGCGAGCCGGTTCCCGTGGAGATATCGGATGACATCGAAGAGTTCACCCGTACCATATGGGAGAGCTTAAACGAGGACAATAAGGTATCCCTCTTCGTTCGTTACATTGATGTTGCGACCGGAGAATATGAGACGAAGATTGTTAACAAGCACGAATAAGGAGATTGATGATGAACGAACTCGAACTGAAATACGGATGTAACCCCAATCAGAAGCCTTCCAGAATCTTCATGGAGGACGGTTCCGACCTTCCCGTTACCGTGGTTAACGGCAAGCCCGGATACATTAACTTCCTCGACGCGCTGAACGGATGGCAGCTCGTAAGCGAGCTCAAGAAGGCGACCGGCCTTCCCGCAGCCACCAGCTTTAAGCACGTTTCCCCCGCAGGCGCAGCAGTGGGCGTGCCCCTCACCGACACCCTCGCGAAGATCTACTGGGTGGACGATCTCGGAGATCTTTCTCCTTTGGCCAGCGCATACGCCAGGGCCAGGGGCGCTGACAGGATGAGCTCATTCGGCGACTTCATCGCCCTTTCCGACGTCTGCGATGTGGATACCGCCCGCCTCATAAAGAGAGAGGTTTCGGACGGCGTCATTGCACCCGGATACGAGCCCGAGGCTCTCGAGCTCCTTAAGCAGAAGAAGAACGGTAACTACAATGTAATCCAGATCGACCCCTCGTACGTGCCCGAGTCAATCGAGCGCAAGAAGGTGTTCGGAATCACCTTCGAGCAGGGCAGAAACGATCTCGACATAAACGACGCGTTGCTCGGCAACATAGTCACGAAGACGAAGGATCTTCCCGATTCGGCCAAGAGGGCCCTTCTGGTGGCTCTCATCCCGCTGAAGTACACGCAGTCCAACTCCGTGGCATTCGCCAAGGACGGACAGGCCATCGGTATCGGCGCGGGCCAGCAGTCCAGAGTGCACTGCACGAGGCTGGCCGGAAGCAAGGCTGACCACTGGCTCCTTCGCCAGTGCCCGAAGGTAATGGACCTCCAGTTCGTGGACGGACTCGGCAGGGCCAATAGGGACAACGCCATTGACAACTACATCGGCGACGAGTACATGGACGTTCTGGCCGACGGCGCATGGCAGAACATCTTCAAGGTGCGCCCCGAGGTGTTCACGGCCGAGGAGAAGGCCGAGTGGATCGCTCAGATGGACGACGTGGCGCTCGGTTCGGACGCGTTCTTCCCCTTCTCGGATAACATCGAGAGGGCTAAGAAGAGCGGAGTTAAGTACATCGCGCAGCCCGGCGGATCCGTAAGGGACGACCAGGTCATCGAGTGCTGCGATAAGTATGGAATGACCATGGCCTTCACAGGTATAAGGCTGTTCCACCACTAAAATGAAGAATAGGCCGAAAGGCCCGCGTTTAAGGCGAAGCGGTCAGCTATACTGGGCCGCTTTGCCGGGTTTATGGGAGGGTGTATATGAACGAGGTATATGAAAAGCTGATTAAGTGCAGGGACTACGTCCGCACGGTCACTGACTTTCAGCCCAGTGTGGCGCTGGTGCTTGGTTCCGGACTCGGAGACTACGCGGAGACCATTCGCACGGAGTGCGAGGTGGACTACCATGACATCCCCGGATTCCCGGTGTCCACCGTGCCGGGACATGAGGGGAAGTTCATCTTCGGTTACGTAAACGAAGTTCCGGTGGTGCTCATGAAGGGCAGGGTGCACTATTACGAGGGATATCCGATAACCGACGTGGTGCTCCCTATTAGGCTCATGGGTCTTCTCGGTGCCAGGATACTTTTCCTTACGAACGCCTCCGGCGGCATCGACAGGGACGTCAATGTGGGAGACCTGATGCTCATTACCGACCATATATCCACGTTTGCACCCAACCCGCTCATCGGACAGAACATCGACGAGCTCGGCGTGAGGTTCCCCGACATGACCGAGGTATACAGGAAGGATCTTCAGCAGATCATAAGAGATGCGGCCAAAGACAGCGACGTTCCGATAAGGGAGGGCGTTTACGTCCAGCTGACCGGTCCCTCGTACGAGTCGCCCGCTGAGATAAACATGTTCAGGAACATGGGGATTTCCGCAGTGGGCATGAGCACGGTGGTGGAGGCTATCGCCGCCAATCACATGGGGCTTAAGGTCTGCGGCATCTCCTGCATTTCGAACAAGGCGTCGGGAATGAACGAGCAGCCCCTCACCCACGAGGAGATAAAGATTGCCGCCGACAAGGCGGCGCCGCTTTTTAAGAAGCTCGTCACCGAGTCTATAACGCGCATGGGCGCAACAATTGGGGAGGGATGATTATGAATATCAGATTTTACAACGCAAGGATTCTTACCATGGAGGGCGACCTCGAGATAATGGAGGGCGAGCTCTGGGTAAAGGGCAACAGGATTGTTTACGTGGGCGATGGCTCGGATACGGACAAGATCTACCGTGACGACCCCGAGGGCATGATAATCTGGGACAGGGAGATAGACGTTAAGAGGAACCTCCTCATGCCCGGATTTAAGGATGCGCACACCCACACGGCGATGACCTTCCTCCGTTCCTATGCGGACGATCTTCCCCTCGACGAGTGGCTGAACACCCAGGTGTTCCCGAAGGAGGCGCTGCTCACGCCCGAGGACATCTATACACTTACCAAGCACGGCATAATGGAGTATCTTTCGAGCGGTATTACCGCCGGATTCGACATGTACATGCAGACGTCCATGATTGCCAAGGCCGCCATCGAGACAGGCTTTCGCATGGTGCAGGTCGGCTCGATAAATAATTTCGGAGGAACGGTGGAAGACTGCGAGGAGGAGTATAAGTACCTCAACTCGCTGGGCGAGCTTTCGTCCTATGTGTTCGGATTCCACGCCGAATATACCACGTCCCGTGAGATTATGGAGGGCATAGCAGACCTGTCAAAGAAGTACAAGGTGCCGGTGTTTACGCATTCCTCTGAGACCTCCAAGGAGGTGGAGGGCTGCAAGAAGCGCTACGGCATGACTCCCACCAAGCTCTTCGATTCGATGGGTATGTACGACAACGGCGGTGGCGGATATCACTGCGTGTGGATGAGCGATGAGGACCTTGAGATTTTCAGAGATAAGAAGCTCTCTGTCGTGACCAATCCCGCATCGAACGCCAAGCTCGCCAGCGGAATCGCACCCATCACGAAGATGATGGACATGGGCATAAACATTGCCATCGGAACCGACGGCGCGGCCTCCAATAACGCCCTCGATATGTTCAGGGAGATGTACCTGGTTACGGCGCTTGCGAAGCTTCGCGAGATGGACGCGGCCGTGGTAGACGGTGCCGAGGTCCTGAAGATGGCCACGGTCGGCGGAGCGAAGGCTATGTGCCTGGACGACTGCGACGTACTGGCCCCGGGCAAGTACGCCGACATCGTCATGATAGACATGACGCAGCCCAACATGCAGCCCGAGAATAACATCGTAAAGAACATAGTCTACGCCGGCTCGAAGAGCAACGTGAAGATGACGATGGTTAACGGCAGGGTGCTTTACGAGGACGGCAAATACGACATCGGAATCTCTCCCGAGGAGTTAAACGGGCAGGCAAATGCCATAATTCAGAGGATGATAAGGGATTCCCGGTAGATTTTTCTTGCTTTTGTCGGGTAATTTAGTAAAATAAAGCTGATGTCCTATGGACAGGGTCCGGAAGGAGTATGTGTGGCATCCAGAAAAGAAACAGCAGAATTTGAGCAGGGCGTTTCCGAGCTCAGGAAAGATCTGGCCGGCGGGAGTTTTCACGGCGTCTACATCTTTTACGGAGAGGAGGCCTATCTCGTTTCTTCATATAAGAAACAGATAATCGATAAGGTCTTAAAGCCCGGCGACACCATGAATCTCACGGTTTTTACCGACCGATGGGAGGAGGAGTCCTTCATCTCTGCCGCGTCCACCATTCCCTTTATAAGCGACTACAGGGTGGTGGTCCTCGAGAACACGGGGATACTTTCCGCGTCGTCGGATCCTGTGTCGGCTTTCCTGAAGGAGAAGCCGGAGAGCACCATTGTCATCGTGACGGAGGTGGTGACCCGTGATTCGTCCGGGCGGCCGAAGAGCGTCATGGACAGGAGAAAGGGCATCTATAAGGCGTTTAAGCCTCACGCGCTGGAGATAAACTGTATCAGGCAGACCCCCACGGTGCTGGTCAGATGGGTCAGGGGACTGGCCAAGGGCGAGAAGAAGGCCATGTCCGAGCAGGCGGCTGTTCGATTCGTCGACAGGGCCGGGATTGATATGACCCTCATCAGCAACGAGATGGAAAAGCTGTTTTCCTACACCATGGGAAGGGACTCCATCACCGTCGAGGACGTAGACGCTATCACAGGCGGGGTGCCGTCCGACAGGATATTCGAATTCGTCGATGCCGTTGCGGTTGGAGACACGAAGAAGACGATGGCGCTCTATTCCGACCTCATGACCCTGGGCACGGGGTCGGGCAGAATCGTCGCCATGCTGATAAGGCACTTTAACCTCCTGCTAAACGCCACCGACCTGAAGCGCAGAGGGCTTCCGGTTGCGTCGATAGCCAAGGAGATGGGTGTGTATCAGTCCTTTGCGGGAAACTACCTGAACCAGGCAGCCAAGTTCAAGAGAAAGGAACTGGTGGGCATTTTGGAGAGTTTCGCGCAGATGCAGCATCAGTCGAGGACGGGGCTTATTTCGGCCGATATCGGTCTGGAAATGCTGATTGCCGGCATATGCGAGCGCTGATTAGGCGTCGTATACAGAGAAGTAGAAGACGGATTGATGATATCCGCTTTACTGATAGAGAAACTCATTTTAGTTTACATAATGCAAGGAGAGGTTGTAAAAATGGAAGAAACAATGCAGGATTTTGAGAAGGAGCTGGAAAAGTCTTACGAGGTGATGGGCGACGGTGAGAACAACACCGATGAACTTCTCGCATGGGAGAAGGCCAAGGAGTACATGGAGTCCGGAGAGATTCTTTCCCTCGAGATTACCGGCGTGGTGAACAAGGGCGTTATCGTTATGGTCGAGGGAGTGCTCAGGGGATTCGTTCCCGCATCCAAGCTTTCCCTTAAGAAGGTCGAGGACTTAAACGACTGGCTTGGCAAGACCGTCCGTCTCAAGGTCGTTACCTGCGATAAGGACGAGAATAAGCTCGTTCTTTCCGCCAGAGAGATTCTGAAGGAAGAGCGCGCTGATGAGAAGCGCAAGAAGCTCGATGCCGTTGAGGTGGGAGCCGTTATGACCGGTAAGGTCGACTCCATCAAGGACTATGGTGCATTCATCGATCTGGGCGACGGACTCTCGGGTCTTCTTCACGTATCACAGATTGCCAATAAGAGGGTTAAGCATCCGTCCGACGAGCTCAAGGAGGGCCAGGAGGTGACCGTTAAGGTAACCCAGAAGAAGGACGGCAAGCTTTCTCTTTCCATGAAGGCGCTGCTCGATAACTCCGATTCCGAGGACGCTGAGCCCCGCGAGAAGGTGGTTATCCCCAAGGCCGAAAACATCGGTACTTCGCTCGGAAGTATTCTTCAGGGTCTTAAGCTCGACTAATCGAGTTTTACCATATTGTTCCAAAGTCACTTTATTAGGGGGAGATTACGTATTTCCCCTTGACAGTGACGTGTAATTGGAATAATATATTTTCGTGTGTTTTCATGGGAAGGGTCCGTGTCCCGAAGTCATCACCCGTGAGTGCACATATTAGTTCGAACGCTTAACGCATTGGAGGTGAATACAATGGCAAACATCAAATCTGCAAAGAAGAGAATTCAGGTCGCAGAGAGAAATGCGGCAAGAAATAAATCCGTAAAGAGTCGTGTTAAGACCTACGTAAAGAAGGTTGAGGCGGCTATCGAGGCCGGAGATAAGGCAGCTGCAGAGGCTGCACTCCAGGATGCATCCAAGCAGCTTGCTAAGGCAGCATCCAAGGGCATCATGCACAAGAACACCGTTGCCAGAAAGACATCCCGTCTTACTGCAGCTGTTGCAAAGATGCAGTAATTTTAAAATTTATGCGGCTGATAAGGAAGGCCCTCATGTGCTTTTGCGCATGACGGCCTTTTTCTAAAGGAGTGGGTCAATGAAGAAGGGTGCAAAGACATACGAGGAACTTAGGGCGGAACTGGACG
Source organism: Eubacterium sp. (assembly GCA_024681495.1). Taxonomy (GTDB): domain Bacteria; phylum Bacillota; class Clostridia; order Lachnospirales; family Lachnospiraceae; genus RUG14243. Next base: position 10,510 of record JAILAS010000196.1, read on the forward strand.
TAGATCCCGGCAACTACAGACTCAATGTGGAGATGGGGTTCTACTACCTTGACGTCGACAGAAAACAGACCTATCAGTACCTGAAGAGGGCTCTGAAGTTCTGCGATTCGGCCACCGACACCGGGGCCATCGAGCAGCTCTTCACGGATATGGAGTACGTCTATCCCGAGCTCATGATGGGCATGGAGGACATGCTTGAGCTCCTCGATGAGGACGAGGACTCGAGGTTTTCGGCAGTCTTTGCGGGCGTGGAGACCCACGGAATCGCGCACAGCCTGGAGGTCAGGTACCCGTTCGCGTCCTTCGTGTGGAATGCCGATCCCGCTATGGTTTACAGGGAGTATCACGACGAGCTGGACTACCTTTTTATGGACGGAGACGAGGTGCTCGGTTCCTATCCCCAGGTGGTCTTAAGGGCCATGATAAAGGTGTTAAAGCCCGGCGGCAGGCTACTGCTTCGCGTGTCTAACGCCGCGTATTATAAGAGGATTCTGAGGCTCTTCGAACTCGACAACCCCGAGGGCGTGGGAGAAGACCCCCTCTATCATCCCTTCATGAAAGATGAGATAGCCGCGCTGGTTTCCGGCTGCGGATTCGACGTGGAGGTTAAGGCTTCCAGGGTTGACGAGGAGGACGTCGCTTTTGGCGAAAAGCTCCTCGCATCGGTGAACAATGTGGCAGCCCTGAAAGACAGCACATCATACATGAACAGATACCACATGGTTAAAGCAATTCGGAGATAGAAATTTGAGTGATTCGCTTGATAACATTCGCAATTTTTGTATAATCGCGCATATCGACCACGGCAAGTCCACGCTTGCCGACAGAATTATAGAGATGACCGGAGCTCTGGAAGAGCGCCAGATGCAGGCACAGGTCCTCGACAATATGGACATCGAGAGGGAGAGGGGCATTACGATCAAGTCCCAGACCGTTCGGTGTTCTTATCATGCCAAGGACGGTCAGGTGTACACCTTCAACCTCATTGACACCCCGGGCCACGTGGACTTTAACTACGAGGTATCGAGGTCTCTGGCGGCATGCGACGGCGCCATCCTCGTGGTGGATGCCACGCAGGGAGTGGAGGCACAGACGCTCGCTAACGTCTATCTGGCCATCGACCACGACCTGGAGATCCTGCCCGTGATAAACAAGGTGGATCTCGCGAGCGCACAGCCCGATGAGACCGCGACCGAGATAGAGGATGTCATCGGCATCGAGGCTATGAACGCGCCCAGGGTCTCGGCTAAGACCGGCCTGAACGTTGAAGAGGTCTTAGAGTCCATCGTCTCCGTGCTTCCCGCGCCCAAAGGCGACGTTGACGCACCGCTTAAGGCCCTTATCTTCGACTCGATCTACGACTCCTACAGGGGCGTTATCGTGTTCATAAGGGTGATGGACGGACGCGTGCGTCAGGGCACAAAAATCCGCATGATGGCCACCGGCGCTGTGGCCGAGGTGGTGGAAGTGGGATACTTCGGAGCGGGACAGTTCATCGCCTGCGACGAGCTCTCAGCAGGAATGGTTGGCTACGTCACTGCCAGCCTCAAGAACGTATCCGACACCAGAGTCGGTGATACTG
>JAILAS010000208.1 GCA_024681495.1 Eubacterium sp.
ACATCTTCGAGAGAATGGTAGGCGAGGCAGAGGAGATAAAGAAAAGTCTGTAACCGGTCGCTAAGCAGAGAGGTAATGATATGAAGACAGCATGGATGTTCGCCGGACAGGGCGCTCAAAAGCCCGGGATGGGAAAGGACATATACGAGAACAATTCGATTTTCAGGGACGTCGTCGATAAGGCCTGCGCGGTGTTTGAAGCCGAGGCATCGGGCGATTCCTCGTACGAGGGACACACATCTCTTAAGGAGGTCATGTTCGAGGACGCAGAACTCATTAACAGGACGAGGTTTACGCAGCCGGCCATGGCGGCATTTGCTGCCGGAGTGGTAGGCATATTGAAGGACAGGGGCCTTTCGCCCGACGTTGCGGCGGGGCTTAGCCTGGGCGAGTACAGCGCGCTGTATGCCGCGGGGGTGTTCGACCTTGAGACCTTGATTTCCCTGCTTTCATACAGGGGAAAGGTGATGGAGGAGGCCTCGGCGGGTGTCGACTGCGCGATGAGTGCGGTGCTTGGGCTTACGGCGGCACAGGTCGAGGATGCCGTGGCCCGTGGAGCCGCAGCATCGGGGAAGATAGTCGAGGTTTCGAACTACAACGCCACCGGGCAGATTGTCATAGCCGGAGAAGAGGACGGAGTAAGCGCGTCCGAGGCGGCCGCGAAGGAGCTGGGCGCGAAACGGTGCATGAGGCTTAACGTCTCGGGCCCGTTTCATACGTCGTTTATGGAGGGCGCATCCGTAAAGCTTTCCGAAAGACTTTCGGAGGTTTCGCTCGGAAAAACGGCGTTCCCCGTCATCTATAACGTCACCGGAAAGACCGGGGCGGACGGCGATATCCCGTCGCTTCTGGAGAGACAGATAAAGAGTCCCGTAAGGATGGCGGAGACCATATTGAACCTTAGGGAGATGGGCGTGGAGAGAATCGTGGAGATAGGCCCCGGAAAGACCATCGCCGGCTTCGTTAGGAGGACGGCTAAGGAGATCGAGGTTATTTCGATAAACACGCTCGAGGACATCGACAGGGTATAGACGCCCTGACGGACGAGAGAATTCAGGAGGTACGCAATGCTTAAAGGACAGGTAGCAGTCGTTACGGGCGCGGGCTCGGGCATCGGAAGGGCCGTGGCGGTCAGCATGGCTAAGAACGGCGCCGACGTGGTGATAATCTACGGATCGAGCGAGGAGAACGCCAGGGAGACCGAAAAGTTATGTAAACTAGAGTGCGAGGGAGTAAATACACTCTGCATAAAGGCTGACGTCGGGAGCTTCGAGGAGATAGACGCGGCTTTCGACGAGGTAAAGGAGAAGATGGGGCGCATCGACATCCTCGTGAACAACGCGGGAATAACCAGGGACAACCTCCTCCTGCGCATGAGCGAGGACGACTTCGACGCGGTCATAAGGACGAACCTCAAGGGCACCTTCAACTGCATGAAGAAGGCGTCGCGAATCATGCTTCGCCAGAAGTACGGCAGGATAATAAACCTCAGCAGCATCGTCGGGCTGCGCGGCAATCCCGGCCAGATGAACTACTCGGCCAGCAAGGCCGGCGTCATCGGCCTGACGAAGTCCCTCGCCAAGGAGATGGCTTCGAAGAACATCACGGTTAACGCCGTGGCTCCCGGAATGATCGAGACCAGGATGTCCGACGCGATGACCGACGAGGCCCACGCGGCGATGGAGAAGATGATCCCCCTCGGAAGGATGGGCACGCCCGACGACGTGGCGCAGAGCGTATTGTTTTTCGCCTCGCCCGGGGCGGCATATGTGACCGGACAGGTATTGTGCGTAGACGGAGGTATGGCAGTCTGATGAAACGAAGAGTGGTAATTACGGGCATAGGAACCGTAAATCCGATAGGAAATAACGTCGAGGAGACCTGGGAGGGCATAAAAGGCGGCAGGTGCGGCATAGCGCCCATAACCGCGTACGACGCCTCCGAGAGGAAGGTTAAGTTGGCCGGGGAGGTGAAGGACCCCGACTTCGATTCGGTCCTCGACAAGAAGGAGCTTCGCAAGATGGACAGGTACACCAGGTTCGCCATGATGGCGGCCGCCGAGGCCATGCGAAACGCAGGCTACACCGACGGCGAAGAGGTCTTCGGGGCCGAGAGGTTCGGTGTTATATTCTCGTCGGGAATCGGCGGAATCGCGACCATAGAGTCCGAGCACATGAGGGGCATCGAGAAGGGCTTCGACCGGGTGTCGCCGTTCTATATCCCCATGGCCATATCCAACATGGCGGCGGGGTGGATCGCCATCAAGTACGGCCTCAAGGGCATTTGCACTTCCGAGGTGACGGCGTGCGCAAGCGCCGCCAATGCGATTGGCGATGCGTTCAGAAACATCCGCGACGGCTACGAGGACGCGATGGTGTGCGGCGGTGCCGAGGCGGCCATAACCGAGCTTTCCATGGGTGGCTTTACGTCCATGAAGGCGCTCTCCAAGGCGGAGGATCCCGCCCGTGCATCCATCCCCTTCGACGCCGAGAGGTCCGGCTTCGTAATGGGTGAGGGCGCAGGTGCGCTGGTGCTCGAGGAGTACTCGCGCGCGGTAGAGAGGGGAGCCAGAATCTACGGAGAGATCGTCGGATTCGGCGCCAACTGCGATGCCCATCACATCACGGCCCCGCTCGAGGACGGCTCAGGCGCCGCGGAGTGCATGAAGAGGGCTGTCATAGACGCGGGCATTGAGATGAAGGACATCGAATACATTAACGCCCACGGAACCTCCACTACCATGAACGACAGGAGCGAGACCGCGGCGGTTAAGCTCG
>JAILAS010000011.1 GCA_024681495.1 Eubacterium sp.
ACGTCGATCAGGGTGTTCTTGGGAACATCCAGATACTTGATCTCCTGGGTGATATTTATTATGTTAACCATGCTGCGGCCTTCGACCACGACCTTCCGGCCGTGCTTGTATGCCGTGTTTATTATCTGCTGCACCCTGTCCACATTGGACGCGAATGTAGCCACGATTATCCTGGACTTTGAATTGTCCGAGAATATGTTATCAAGAGCCTTGCCGACGGTCTTCTCGGACTGCGTAAAGCCGGGGCGCTCCGCGTTGGTGGAATCGCACATGAGGGCCAGTACGCCCTTCTTTCCGATCTCGCCGAAGCGCTGGAGATCGATGGGATCCCCGTATACGGGCGTGTAGTCCACCTTGAAATCGCCCGTGTGAACAATAGTGCCCACCGGAGTGTAGATGGCCAGCGCCGCCGCATCCTGAATGGAGTGGTTCGTCTTAATGAACTCAACCCTGAAGCAGCCAATGTTTATCGACTGTCCGAACTTAACGACCTTTCGCTTGATCTTGTTTACGAGGTTATGCTCTTTGAACTTGTTTTCAATGAGAGCATCCGTAAGTTTAGTCGAATAGATGGGGACGTTTATCTCCCTGCAAACATAGGGAAGAGCACCTATATGATCCTCGTGACCATGGGTGATAAAGAACGCCTTCACCTTATCGATGTTATCCAGAAGATATGTGATATCGGGAATGACGAGGTCTATTCCGTACATATCATCTTCGGGAAAAGCCAAGCCGCAGTCTACTACAATGATGTCGTCGCCATACTCAAAGGCGGTGATGTTCATACCGATCTGTTCAAGTCCTCCCAGGGGTATGACCTTTAGCGAATTATTCTGTTTCTTGGATTTCAAAAAATTACCTCCGTATCGTCTAACATTTCCTTGAAGATCTTTGAGAGGGACTCCAGAGTTTCGTCATCTTCTACGAACTCTAAGTCCAGCTCTTCGGAGTCGGAGGAAGAGAGCTGCCTCATTATCCATGCATCAGAATCACCCTCTTCGTCTTCTGTCACGAGGAAGAAGGTCTGTTCGTTAACAGTGGTCTGAGCAAGTACAAAAAATGACGCAGACTCGTTCGTATCCGGATCCGTAAAAATTATGTTCTCCATGCTGCTATATCTCCTCGGCTTAATGCCTAAAAAATATCGTGATTAACTAGCTCGCGGCGTTCTCCATGTACTGCCTGAGTATTACCGAGGCCGCGATTTTATCTATATATGACTTTCTGTCTTCGGGTGCTACTCCCATGTCCCGCAGAATCTCGTCGGACTCCACAGTGGTTAGACGCTCGTCCTCGAGCTCCACCGGAAGGTTGGTGCGCCGCATCAGTGTCTCCGCGAACTCTCGCGTGGCACGGCATCTGTCACCCTCGGTGCCGTCGGCCTCGAGGGGATATCCGAGCACAATGAGTTCTACCCCGTACTCGGCCACCAATTCGTCTATGCGGGAAAGCGTGCGACGAAGCTTCGTCTTCCTCTCCCGGAATATTGTCTCTAAGGGTTGGGCTGTAAGTCCCAGGGCATCGCTGATAGCGACCCCCACGGTCTTATCGCCGTAATCCAGGCCCATAAGGCGCATACGTCAGTCCCTCGCCAGGCGCGTGTCTATGTAGGTTCGAAGAAGCTCTTCGACTATCTCATCCCTCTCCACCTTCATGATAAGGCTCCTGGCCCCCATGTGGCTGGTGATGTATGTGGGATCCCCGCTCATAACGTAACCCACAATCTGGCTGACAGGGTTATACCCTTTCTGGGTAAGAGCGTCATACACCCTCTCGAGAACGTCATTCACGCGAACTTCCTGGTCGGTGTGAACCTCAAAATACTGTGTGTGATTGATGTCAGTCATAAATATCTCCATTACTTTGTCAAGACTCGCTCGCGGGAAAAATCCACGAAACAACGGACCATACCATCAAATAATTTTATCTCATTTGACATGATAAGTAAAGCGAAGATGAACCGTCGCCCAAAATATCGCCCCGCGAAAGGGTCCCGGTGACAATCTGTCCGGGCACCGCGTCACCGCCGGTAACGGCGACCTCGAGGTACCTGGGGCAATGACCCTTGAAGCAGCTCTGCCCATCGCGGGTTATCTCCTCTTCTACCAGCACCGATGCCTCGCTTCCCACCAGTGAATCCTCGTAGGCTCTCCTGCAGGAGGCGACCGTCTCCGAGAGCCTCCTTACCCTGTCCTTCTTCTCCTTCTCGGTGAGCTGACCGTCCATGGCGTCGGCTCTGGTCCCCTTCCTCCTCGAATACGGGAAGAGGTGGACATCGGAAAATCCAATCCTGCGGACGAACTCCTCGGTCTGTGCGAACTCGTCCTCGCTCTCGCCGGGGAATCCGCAGATGATATCCGTGGTGATGGCGGGTCTGTCGAAGGCCTCACGAAGGGAATCCACTGCGCGGGCGTACTTTTCCGTGTCGTACCTGCGCCTCATCCTCTCGAGGACCGTGTCGCAGCCGCTCTGAAGCGAGAGGTGGAAGTGCGGGCACAGCCCGGGGATTTCCTTAAGGCGCGCCACATTGTCGTCCGAAATGAAGCCGGGTTCGAGCGATCCGAGCCTTATCCGGTCGGGGGCGCATTCGCGGGCGACCCTCCCGAGCAGGCCGACCAGGGTGTCTCCGGTGTCCACGCCGTAAGAGTCCAGGTGGATTCCGTTGAACACTATCTCCCTGTAGCCGCCGTCGACGAGGGATTTCACCTGCCTTACGATGTCGTCCGCCGAGGCGCTCCTCACCCGCCCCCTCACGTAGGGGATGATGCAATAGGAGCAGAACATGTTGCACCCGTCCTCAACCTTTATGAACGCGCGCTCCCTGCCGGTGGCGACCTTTATCTCCATGGGCTCATAGTGGGAGCCGCGTGATATGTCGTTTACATAACACAGAGCATCCTCTCGCTCGGCGTCCCTCTTCGCGAGGAATTCGTCGATGGCGGATACCAGGCGGGTCTTCTCTCCCGTCCCGAGCCAGACGTCGGCGTCCTGCCCAGCTGCGGCATCGCCCGGCATGCGATTTTGCACGTAGCAGCCCGCCGCCACGATTACGGCGTCGGGGTTCAGCTTTCGGGCGCGGTGAAGCATCTGCCGGGACTTCCGATCGGCGATGTTGGTAACCGTGCAGGTGTTTATCACGTATACGTCCGCCCTCTCGGAGAAGTCGACTATCTCGTAACCGTCATTCTCGAGCAGCTCCTGCATGGCCTCCGTCTCAAAGGCGTTCACCTTGCATCCTAAGTTGTGAAGGGCGGCCGTCTTCATTCGGAATCCTTCTCCGGCGCCTTCGGGGTGCGCACGCCGTTCGGCGAGACGATGAGAACCTCGGTGGTATCGAGCGCCGTCTGATAGAGCTCCTCGATCCTGCCCTTGAGCTTCTCCTCGGACTTCTTAATGGACTTAAGGGTCGGCTTGGTCACGGGGTGCTTAGCCACGAAAATGGTGCAGCAGTCCTCGTACGGCAATATGGACGTCTCGAAGGTGCCGATGGCCTTGGCGCGGTCGATGATCTCTGTCTTGTCGAGACCGATGAGCGGACGGTAGACCGGCATCGTGCACACCTCATTCGTGCACATGAGGCTCTGCATGGTCTGGCTGGCCACCTGTCCGATGGACTCACCGGTGACAAGTCCCATGCTCTCCGTCTCGTACGCGAAGTGCTCGGCTATCTTCATCATGTACCTGCGCATGATGATAGTGAGCTGGTCGTGCGGACACGTCTTATATATCTCCATCTGGATGTCGGTGAAGTTCACGACGTGGAGGTAGATGGGGCCGGTGTACTGCGACACCTGAGCCGCGAGGTCTATTACCTTTCTCTTCGCCCTCTCGGACGTATAGGGAGGCGCATGGAAATATACGGCGTCAATCTTGCAGCCCCTCTTGGCGCACATATAGCCCGCCACGGGGGAGTCGATGCCGCCCGAAAGAAGGAGCATGGCCTTCCCGCTGGTGCCCACCGGCATGCCGCCCGGGCCGGGAATCTGCCTGGAATAAACGCATATCTGCTCCCTTATCTCGACGAAGATCTCCACCTCGGGATCGTGTACGTCCACCTTCATCTCCGGATAAGCCTCGAGGAGCTCTCCGCCCAAAAAGGCGTTTATCTCCATGGAGTTTAAGGGGTAGTTTTTCCTAGCCCTCCTGGCCGATACCTTGAAGGTGAAATGCCTGTCGGGGTAGGTACGGCCGATGTAGTCCACGACCTGCCTGCCGAGCTCCTTCTCTCCCTCGTCCTCGAACATCTCCACGGGACAGATGCCCACGATTCCGAAGACCTTGGTAAGACGCTCCGTAACCTCTTCCTCGGTCACGTCGTCGGATACGTTCACGTATATCCTTCCCTGGGTCTTCTTAATGTCGAACTCGCACTCGAGATGCCTTAAGTTATGGCGAATCTGGCGGACCAGCGCGTCCTCAAAGTACTTTCGGTTTTTTCCCTTTATCGCAATCTCTGCGTACTTAATCAAAAAAATCATATCTATTTCCTTGTGAATGCCGAGAGCATCGGTATCAGTTCACCGAAGCACTCTGCCGCGTAGTCTATCTCCTCGGGAGTGTTGGTCACCGAGAACGAAACCCTTACCGTGGACTCCAGAAGCGACGCCCGGGTGCCAATGGCCGTGAGCGTAGCACTCGCCGCCCTCTTATGCGTGGAGCATGCCGATCCCGCCGACACGTAAACGCCCTTCTCCTCGAGGGAGTGGAGCAACACCTCCGCCCTCACGTTCTCGACGCTTACGCTCAGTATGTGCGGCGCTCCGGCCGCCAATTCGGGCCCGTTGAAGGTCACTCCCTCAATTCCGCTCACACCGTCCGCGAAGCGCTTCTTCAGGTCGAACAGCCTATGCCTGTCGGCTTCTATGTCCTCGTAGGCAGCTGATGCGGCCACACCGAGTCCCGCGATGCCGGGTACGTTCTCCGTACCCGAGCGGAGCCCGTCCTGCTGCCCTCCCCCGTAGAGGAGCGGGCTTATCTTCGTGCCCTCCCTGACGTATAAGAAGCCCACGCCCTTGGGACCGTGGATCTTATGACCGCTCACAGAGAGCATGTCGATTTTGGCGCGCGTGGGCCTTATCTCGAACTTTCCGTATGACTGAATCGCGTCCACGTGAAAGAGAGTGGAGGGATTGGCCTGCTTTATTATAGGTCCGAACTCCTCTATGGGGGTTACGGAGCCAATCTCGTTGTTGACGTGCATGAGGGTGACAAGGACGGTATCCTCCCTTATCGCATCCCTGAGGTGGTCGGGCGATATGGCGCCCGACGAGTCAGAGGGCAGATATGTCACAGAGAATCCCATGTCCTCTAACGCGTGCACCGGATTGGCGACCGAGGGGTGTTCATAGGACGAGGTGACAACGTGCATCCCCTTCCTCTTATTGGCAAGCGCGGCCCCTATGACCGCGAGATTGTTCGATTCGGTGCCGCCGGATGTGAAGTAGATCTCGGCGGGCTTAACCCTGAGCGTACGGGCTATGGCGTCTTTGGCCTCTATTACGTAGTCCTCGGCCTCTACGCCCTTGGTGTGCATGGAGGAGGGATTTCCGTAGTCCTCGGTGTACACCTTTATCATCTTATCTAACGCCGCCTTCGAGCAGCGCGTGGTGGAGGAATTATCCAAATACGCTTCCATCACAAAACCTCCAAATGGTACATGACGAGGGACAGGGCGCAGATGGCCGCAGTCTCCGTTCTTAAAATCCTGCTGCCGAGCGAAAACACCTCGGCCTTATTCATGAGCAGAGCGGTTATCTCCGCCGGATCGAACCCGCCCTCGGGTCCGATGAAGATTCCCACGCTCTCATTGAGCCGGAGGCTCTCGAATGCTTTGCGGGAATCCTCCATGCCGCTGGCGTGCTCGTAGGGCACCAGAATCCTGTCCATGGACCTGGCTTTGGTGAGCGCGTCGACGAAGGTCATGACGGGCGATACCCTGGGGATAACGCTCCTCTTGGACTGCTTCGCCGCAGACTCGCTTATGGCCTGATATCGCTCGACCTTCTTCGCCGCCTTCTTTTCATCCAGCTTAACCACGCAGTTCTTCATAGACACGGGAACCACCTCCGTGACCCCGAGCTCCACGGCCTTCTGGATGATGGTCTCCATCTTTTCGCCCTTGGCAAGGCCCTGGAAGAGGGTGACCCTCGTAGCCAGCTCGTTAGTGGAGAGCTCCCTGTCCGTTACGAGGGCCTCCACGCTGTCCTTATCAATGCTTCCTATCCTGGCCTGGTAGGTATTACCGGCCACATCGCAAACCCGGATCAAATCGCCGGGCTTCATCCTCAGTACGTTCCTTATGTGATTGACGTCGCTGCCGGTTATGGTCACGGTGTCCCCGATGACCTCTTCGCCGGTAAAAAACTGAAACATACTCTTACTTCCTCGCGAATATTCCAACCCAGTCTCCCATCGATTCAACTCGTTCTATAGTGAAACCCGCTTCCTCGAGCGCGTCGGATACCATCTGTCTCTTCTCTGCCAGTATTCCCGAAGTAAGAAGCACTCCGCCGTCGGCGCACAGGCTGTACAGCGAATGCGCCATCGGAACGATTACCTCGGCCAGGATATTGGCGGCAATGACGGGGAATCCTCCTTCGGGGCAGAGGTCTCCGAGGTCCGCATCGACCGTAAGGTCCCTGGCCATAAACTCCCACCTGTCGCGCGCGATGCCGTTTTGATCCATGTTCTCCTCGACAGAATGCCTGCAGTTTTCGTCTATATCGAGGCAGACGGCCCCGGACGCTCCAAGCTTCAGGGCTATGAGCGAGAGGATACCGCTTCCCGCCCCCACGTCGAGGAATTCGGGGGCGGTATTCTGGTTTACATAATTCTGTATGCCGAGAATGCACAGTTTCGTTGTCTCGTGCTTACCGGTACCAAATGATGTGCCGGGATCTATCTCGATGACCGTCTGCGCCCCCTGCGTGTCCGCGTCCTCAAAGGTGGGCTTAATGAGGATGTCGCCGACCTTGAACGCGTGGAAGTACTCCTTCCAGCGGTTGAGGAAGTCGTCCTCGTCCGCCTCCGAAACGGTGATGGTACACTCTCCCACGTTGCAGTATGTGCCGGTCTCCTCCAGAAATGCCTTCACATCCTCGATGAGTGACGAATTGTCATCCTCGGAGGAGAGGTAGAAGCTGAGAAAACTTATGCCGTCGTCGGGCCCGATGTCGGGAGCAATGTCTATGAACATGCCGCTCTTCTCCTCGGGCGAGAGGGGGACCTTGTCCTCTATCTCCACGCCCTGGATGCCCAGTTCCATGAGGCCGGCACTGACGATGTCCTCGGCCTCAACCGTGGTTTTAATGGTATATCTGGTCCACTTCATGCTAACGCTCCTCTCTGAAATAGGACTGCCCGAGGCTCTTGGGCGGCTGATTCTCCGGCTTATTCCTGTGGCTGGTGAGCACGAGCACCACGATGGTCACCACGTAGGGGAGCATCTTGACGAGCTCCTGCGTGGAGCGGGTGAGCCCGGGCACGTAGATGTACAGGATGTAGAGCGCCCCGAAGAGGAACGAGCCCCAGAGGGCATGAACCGGATTCCAGAGGGCGAGGATTACGAGCGCAACGGCCAGCCATCCCCTGTCTCCGAAGCCGTCGTTGGACCAGGTGCCTCCGAGGTACTCCATAACGAAGTACAGGCCACCCAGGCCCGCCACGGCGGAACCGGTAACAGTCGCTAAATACTTATACTTGCTGACGGAAATGCCGACCGCGTCAGCCGTAGCCGGGTCCTCTCCCACGGCCCTTAAGTTAAGTCCGGTCTTGGATCTGTAGAGCAGAAGCGTCATGGCGACCGCTATCGCAATAGCCAGGTAGGTGAGGAATCCATATCCGAACACCACCTCACCGACCACCGGAATGGAGCTGAGCCCCGGGATGGTGGTCCTGTATGCGGATGCCGTGGTAGCCACGGAAACCTGGCCGACTCCACCCGCCAGCTTCGAAACCGAGCCGCCGAAGAAGTTACCGAATCCCACGCCGAAGGTGGTGAGCGCGAGGCCTACCACGTTCTGGTTCGCGCGAAGCGTAATGGTCAAAAAGCTGTAGAGCAGGCCTCCGAGCGCGCTTATGGCGAG
>JAILAS010000058.1 GCA_024681495.1 Eubacterium sp.
AAGTACACCGCCATTGGAGCCAAGCTCCCCAAGGGCGCGCTGCTCGTCGGACCTCCGGGAACCGGTAAGACGCTGCTCGCCAAGGCCGTGGCCGGCGAGGCGAACGTACCCTTCTACTCACTCGCGGGTTCGGACTTCGTAGAGATGTTCGTCGGCGTGGGCACATCCAGGGTAAGAGACCTTTTCAGGGAGGCTCAGAAGAACGCCCCCTGTATCATATTCATAGACGAGATCGACGCCATAGGTAAGAGCAGGGATTCGCGCTTCGGCGGCGGAAACGACGAGAGGGAGCAGACGCTGAACCAGCTCCTCGCCGAGATGGATGGTTTCGACACCTCCAAGGGTCTGCTCATCCTCGCGGCGACGAACCGCCCCGAGGTGCTCGACAAGGCACTCCTTCGTCCGGGTCGCTTCGACAGGCGCATCATCGTTGACAAGCCCGACCTCAAGGGCCGAGTTGACACCCTCAGGGTTCACTCGAAGGACGTCCGCATGGACGAGTCGGTAAATCTCGAGGAAATCGCCCTGGCCACCTCCGGTGCCGTGGGTTCCGACCTCGCGAACATCATAAACGAGGCCGCCATCACTGCAGTAAAGAACGGCAGGAAGGTGGTTCAGCAGCAGGACCTCTTCGAATCGGTAGAGGTGGTAATCGCCGGAAAGGAAAAGAAGGACCGCATCCTCTCCGACCAGGAGAAGAAGATCGTCGCCTACCACGAGGTCGGCCACGCTCTCATCAGCGCTCTTCGCAAGAATTCCGAGCCTATCCAGAAAATCACCATCGTCCCCAGGACAATGGGAGCACTCGGATACGTTATGCAGACCCCCGAGGAGGAGAAGTACCTCATGACCGAGGACGAGCTGCGCACACGCCTCATAACCTATATGGGCGGACGCGCGGCGGAGAAGATCTTCTTCGACTCTGTTACGACCGGAGCGTCGAACGACATAGAGCAGGCCACGAAGCTCGCCCGCGCCATGGTTACCCAGTATGGAATGAGCGAGGAGTTCGGACTCATGAGCCTCGAGTCGGTCGAGAACCGCTACCTGGACGGACGCCCGGTGCTCAACTGCGGCGACGAGACAGCGGCTAAGATAGACACCGTCGTTCAGCGCTTCCTCTCCGAGGCGTACGACGAGGCCGTCCGTCTGCTCACCGAGAATAAAAACATCGTCGAGGAAATTGGCGCATTCCTCTATGAGAAGGAGACCATCACCGGCAAGCAGTTCATGGAGATCTACAGAAGGCTCAAGGGACTGCCCGCCCCCGACGAGGGTACGGATTCCGCATCCGACTCCTCTAAGGGACCGTTCACTCTGGAGACCCGATCCACTGTCTCAGACACCACGACGGATTCGTATGAAGGTACGGCGAACGCCGGCTCATCGGATAGCGACGGCTCCGTTAGCGACGCATCCGGAGACGACTCTGACATAGTCGAGTCAGACGGCGCCATCGCCTATAAGAGGTATCTGGAGGAGCAGGAGAAATCCGGGGCCTCGAGAAAAGATAACGACACCGAAAACTAAGGGCGAGGGATTACCCCCGTCAGGTCAGATAAAAAGGGATTACTCCGGCGTAAGTCGGTGTAATCCCTTTATTCGTGCGTCCCCTTTATTCATGCATCGGAAACCGTCATTTATGAGCGTCCTTTAATCCATTCCGCATTCATCTTTTCACGTTCTTCCGTTAACTCGTATGCTACATCTTTATTTTTATAGTTGTCGACTACGGCATCGATATCACTCGGCTTATTAAACAGGTAACCCTGCACCATTTCGCAGTCGATCTCCTTCAAAAACTCGAAGTGTTCCTTCGTCTCAACGCCCTCCGCAAGCGTGTGAATCCCCATCTCCCTGCACAGCTCCACGAATGAACGAAGAATCCTCCTGTTCGCCTGATTATTATCGTCAAGGTGATGAATGAGCTCCATATCGAATTTAATCCGGTCAAACTCGTACTGGCTGAACACGCTTAACGAAGAATACCCGCTTCCGAAATCATCGATCCAGAGCCGATAGCCCTCTTCTCGCAGTTTCTTAATCTGTGTGTGAAAGTACTCCGTACCCTTCGCAAGATCCTGCTCTGTTATTTCCACGATGATAAAGTATTTGTCAACGCCATAGCGCTCCAGTATATCATTCAGAACCCGTACGACATCCGCGTGATCGAAATCCTGGGCCGAAAAATTCACCGTAACCTGAAGCATGGGGAGTCCTTTAGCAGCCGTCTCCTTAAAATCCCGGCAGACCCGATCTACCATGTAAAAATCCAGCTCATGAATCAGATGATAATGGGAGAGAACCGGGATAAATTCCCCGGGTGAAATGTTTCCGTATACCGGATCTATCCACCTGGCAAGGGACTCAAAGACCGTGCACTTATCCGTTTTCGTCCTTCTAATGCACTGATAATGAGGCCTGATCCAGCCCTTTTCCATGGCCTCCTTAACATGCTCGAGAATATAGCGCTTTTTCTGGTACTGATTATCCTGCTCACGTGAGTAGAAATTGCACATGGTACTAAGATCATCGCCTATATTCTTCATGGCGATTCGCGCACAGTCCATCGCGGTGGTAGCGTTTGTTTGGGAATCAACCTTACATATTCCAACGTGAATCCCAAACGTTTTTCCATATGCACTCTTTTCCACTTTGTGATTAATCGCTTCTATCTTTTCAACGATACTGCACTCATCCTCAAAAGAGTCGATGACGACGAAATTGTCATCCAACGCGCGCGCAACCAGCGCATCGGGAAACTGCTCCCGAATCGCGGACGCGTAGAGCTGCAACAGGGCATCACCCCTGGAATATCCATATTGTGAATTGTAATCGTGCAGGGATTTGATATTGATATATATGAGCACCGGCTGCTTATCTATCGAACGCAGCTGATGTAAACGGTCATCGGAGAACTGACGAAGATACATAAAGTTATGCAGCCCGGTCAGGGTATCACGGAACAGCGCGTCGGATTCTCCCTCAACGTCGCTTGAAAAGAGTCTTCTGAGCTTTACCCCGGGATCCATCATGTCATAATAACACAGGCAGGCCATCTCGGTACCGTCATTCATCAGCTGCCATTTGCCGATAATATGCACCATTCGATACCCTTCTCCGTTATGTATCTTATTTCGATAAACGGTATCCAGGTCACTCATTTTTCGTATGAAATTCGTGATGTCATGCTTAAGCCACCCTTTATCATCAGGGTGAACCTGCTCATAAATATCGTTATTCAGCTGCTCTATAAACGTCTCTCGTTCCTTAGTCCCGACGTTGCATAAGCCGTCGGAAACCAGCTCGGCATGCGGCTCACCGTCCGACACGTCAAATAACGCCATAGGAATCTCTATTCTCTCGTAAAAAGCACGTTCGTCTTTCGATATCATAACAATACCTCCCCATTCCCGGCGGCTTTTATACCTATGTAATAATCATATGACAGTTTAAAAGAGTTTGGCAAGAGCGTGCGCCACTCCGTCTTCGTCGTTTGATTCGGTGACCATGTCAGCCGCCTCCAGGCACGCCCTGCCGGCGTTGCCCATGGCTACTCCGGTGCCGACCGCCCTCAGCATCTGGGCGTCGTTATCGGCATCTCCGAACGCCACCACGTCCTGCATATCTACGTCGAGCTGTTCGCAGAGATTGCGAAGCGCCCGGTCCTTGCCCGAGAAAACGGAGGATATCTCTATAAGATTGGCCGAGCTGGTGGTCACATATATGGCGGGCACCTGAGTCCTCAGCTTGTGGATGATCCTGTCCCTCTGTTCCGGATCGGGAACCACCAGCGCAAGACTGTTAAACCTATCCTTAAATTTACGAATAAAGGCAGGCATATCCTCGACGGGCTCCCTGGTACGCCTGATGTACTCCAGGGAGAGGCGCGACGCGCCGTATCTGTTCGGCTCCCTCACGTACTCCATGTTGGCGTAACCATATCCGTCCATGAAGCCCTCGAAACAGATTCCCCTCTCACGTATGGTCATGTCGATTATCTGGTCTACCGCAGCAGGCTTAAGCCTCGAGTGATCCATGAGGATTTTAGGGTGAAGCTTATAGGTGGCTGCGCCGTTTAAAGTTATGGCATAGGTGATCTGGGTCATACAGACGACGTTATCCGGAAGGGTATGGAATCCTCTTCCGCTGGCGGCAACGATGATGACGCCCATGTCTTTGATTCTCTTGATCTGTTTTTTGGTAACTTCGGAAATTGTCTTATCCGACCTGAGCATGGTTCCATCCAGGTCGAGTGCGAGTAGTTTGTTCATACGTAAGATTATACGTTAGGCGGCGAAATCTTGCAAGACAGCGCCCGCAGTATTAAAATCGATACTATGAAAAAACTTCTCTTATTTAAAATAAATACCTTTTGTTACAATTCGCCCTTTTACTTCGTCGACCGGACGGCCGAGTGCTTTCGCGCCATGGGATGGGATGTCACCGTCTTCGACGGCGCCAAAGAGGACCTGCAGGACCTGGACCTTTTGAGCGGCCAAAAGTTCGACGCCATCATAGATTTTAACTCCCAGATGCCCAAGCTCGATACCACGGACGACGAATACTACCTGGATACGATAGATGCGCCGTTTTACGACTATATTCTGGACCATCCGATGTTCCACCACGACATGTTAAAGCATGAATTAAGGAATTTTCATGTCATCTGTATCGATGAGGATCACGTCGATTACATTAAGGAATGGTACCCACATATCAGGTCTGTGACCATGCTTCCTCTCCCCGGCACGAAGGCCGATGAGATTATCCCATTCCAAAAGCGTTCAATCCCGATTTTATTTACAGGCACATACACCGATCCTCATATGATTCTGGGGCTAGTCCAAAATTTTGGGCGCCATCTGAAGAAGGAGATGACGGACCTCATTGAAATCCTCACGGAAGACCCCTCGAAAACAATGGAAGCTGCGTTCGAGGAGCTCATAAGGAGCACGGGATACGACGGGGAGTCCCTTCCGGACTTCTTCCCCACCCGAATGCACGCATACTTCCTGGTGGAGACGTATATAACGGCATATTTTCGCTCCAAAGCGGTGATGAACGCCGCAGCGGCGGGAATCCCCATGACCATAGTCGGGCACAACTGGGAGAAGTGCAATCCCCTGCAGGCTCTCTCCCACGTTCAGATAAAGCCGCCCGTGGATTTCGACCGCACCTTCGGGCTTATGGCCGATTCTCAAATCGTCTTTAACGTCATGCCCTGGTTTAAGAACGGTTGCCACGACAGGATTATGTCCGCCGCCCTTAACGGCGCAGTCCCCATGAGCGACCGCTCAGGCTGGTTCGATGGAAGAGCCACGCACGGAGAGGACATCCTCCTCTACAGCCTCGAGCACACGGAAGATATTCCCAACATACTCTCACGCGCCTTCGACGACATGCCGAATCTGGAGCGAATCGCCGAAAACGCGCAAAAAAAGGCAGTTCCGCACAACTGGCGGAACCGCTGCGAGAAGCTTGCCGAAATCATTGCACTTTCTGAATCGTAATGCCTCCCAGTGAAACCCGCTTCCACAGGGAAGTGTTTATCTCCACCTCGTGGGTGGCGAGCACCTCCTCGTAGTACTCTCCATCCACCTCTACCGCCACCTCCGGCGACTGATTATATCCCGTCAGATCCACCTCTTCGAGCACGTAGTTCGCATACTTGCGGGCCAGGTGAACGATAGTAAGGATATCCTCGAGGTCCTCCACATTGTACTCCAGTGCCTTCTGCTGCTTATAGGAGAGCCCCTCGTACGTCTCTGCGGCCTCAGTGGCCACCTCTGCCGTCTCCGCAGCATCCAGCGATATCCCGGCCTCCGCAGCCTCCAGGGCGTATACCTCGTCACGTATGCAGGTGTTCATGGCGCTGTCCTTCGCCTGGGTAATCACATACGAGCCGTTGGTGTGAATCCTCCAGAACGCGTGCGTGTCGGTGGCATCATATATCTGCGCCAGCAGATCCACGTATTCTTCCGTCTCCATTATGTAATATCCCAAAACCTTAAACGTGACAGCCTCTCCGTCTATCTCCACGGCCGTGTCGTCCAGGTGCTCGGATATGTCGAGCGTCGACCTGTTGCTGCGCAACACGACCACGGACAGCGCCGCTATGAGGGCTATCATAAAGATTATAAGTTGTCTTTTTACCTTTGCCGCTACCATTCTCTCCCGCCGTCTCCGTCTGTGATACTCCCACAAGTTTAACACTTTTGTGCCCGCAAAAAAAGCCCCTCACCGTCGAGTGAGGGGCAGTAAAATCCAACCGGATTATTTGATTTCGTAGAGCCAGTCGTGCTTATCCTCCAGGCGTCCCATCTGGATGCCGGTAAGGGTATCGTAAAGCTTCTTGATGACGGGACCCATCTCGTCACAGCCGTTCTTGAAGACAATGTCCTTGCCGTGATCGTTCACGCAGCCAACGGGCGAGATAACGGCCGCCGTGCCGCAGAGTCCGCACTCAACGAACTCGGGAACCTCTGAGAAGGCTACCTTTCTCTCCTCTACCTCGAGGCCGAGATCCTTAGCCACCTGGGTAAGGGACCTTCTGGTGATGGAGGGAAGGATACTGTCGGACTTGGGTATTACTACCTTTCCGTCCTTGTCGACGAAGAGGAAGTTGGCGCCGCCGGTCTCCTCCACGTATGTGCGTGTTCCAGCATCGAGATACATGTTCTCATCGAATCCCTCGGCGTGAGCCGTAACGATGGCGTGAAGGCTCATCGCGTAGTTAAGTCCTGCCTTAATATTACCGGTTCCGTGGGGAGCCGCACGGTCAAAGTCGCTGACCTTGATGGTGATGGGCTTGGCACCGCCCTTGAAGTAGGGACCTACCGGGGTGGTGAAAATACGGAACTGATAGTCGTCTGCGGGCTTAACTCCGATAACGGGGTTGATTCCGAACATATAGGGACGAATATAAAGAGTAGCGCCCGATCCGCAGGGAGGAACGTATGCCTCATTGGCCTTTACGGTCTGATAAACCGCGTCGATGAAGCGATCCTCGGGGAATACGGGCATCTCAAGCCTTCTGGCTGAGTCTGCGAGCCTGGATGCGTTAAGATCGGGGCGGAACATAACCGTGCGTCCGTCCTCCGTGGTATAGGCCTTAAGACCCTCGAATACCGTCTGTGCGTACTGAAGTACTCCTGCACACTCGTTCATGGTGATGTTGGGGTCATCTACGAGGCCGCCTTCATCCCAGGCACCGTCTGTGTAGTTTGCAACGTAGCGCTTGTCAGTTGCCATGTAGCCGAAACCGAGGTTCGACCAATCGATATTTTTCTTTTCCATTTTACTACCTGCTTTCCTACAATTGTTCTACAAAATATGCAATTTGCTTTATCGCTTTAATATATTAAACCTATAAAGGACATATGTCAAGACAGCCGTCCTATCTGCAGGAGGTGCTGATTGACTCGATGGCCACGGAGCCTCCGCGAACCACCTCTACCTGCTTGTAGGTCTTATTCATAAGGGCGATAAGCTCATTGTTTCTGTGTTCAGTGAGCATGGAGGCTATGATAAGGCTCTCCGTGCCAATGTCTATCACCTGAGCCGAGAACACCTGCGCAATGCGGAACGCCTCCTGCTTCTCGTGCTCGTCGAGGCCGCTCAGCTTCACGTAAAGGATCTCCTTCATGTGAATGGGTACGTCGGAGAGGTCAATGACCTTTATTACCTCCACCATCCTGTTAAGCTGCTTCTTAATCTGCTCGAAGGTGACGTCGTCGCTGCTGACGCTGATGGTCATGCGGGAGACCGAATCGTCCTCCGTGGTGCCAACGGTCAGGCTCTCGAGGTTGTATGACTTGCCGGAGAAAAGTCCGGAAATCTTGGCCAAAACGCCTACTTCGTTTTCAACGTAAAGTGCAATCCATCGTTTTTCCATCGTTATCTCTCCTGTATCACAAAATCATATCGCTGGTTGAATCCCCGCCCTTAACCATGGGAAGCACGATCTCGTCGGGGTCGATTATAAACTCAATAAGAGTAGTGGTGTCCTTATTGGCGGCCGCCTTCTGAATGGCGGGGAGGACCTCCTCGCGGGTGGTCACCCTTATGCCCTCGATGCCGTAACTGTCGGCCCACTTCATGAAGTCGGGCACGTACTCGGCCTCGGGGTCCTTCTTGAGGGAGGTGGCCACGTATCTCTTACCGTAGAAGAGGTTCTGCATCTGGCGAACCATTCCGAGGTTCTCGTTGTTGAGAAGGCAGATAACCACGGGCGCACCCTCAATGACCGAGGTGGCCATCTCCTGCATGTTCATCTGGAAGGAACCGTCTCCCGTCACGCAGATGACAGGCGTGTCGGGGAGCGCGATCTTCGCACCCACCGCGGCCGGGAATCCGAATCCCATGGTTCCGAGTCCGCCCGACGTAATCATGTGCTTCTTCTCGTTGAGCTCGAGGAACTGGGAAGCCCACATCTGGTGCTGTCCCACGTCTGTAGTGATGAACGCCTCGGGGAAGACCTCGTTGATGGTCTTCATGATGACCTGGGGCGTAAGTCCCACGTCGTGAGGCATCTTCATGGGATACTTCTCGTCCCACTGGCGAATGGTGTCGATCCACTCTTTGGTATCGATGCCTGCTGCCCACTCGTTAAGCTTGTCGAGAGCTACATTGGCGTCCGCAACGACGGGGATGTCTACCACAACGTTCCTGGAAATGGATGCGCTGTCGATGTCTATGTGAACAATGCTGGCGTTCGGGGCGAATTCCTCGAGGTCCCCGGTGATTCTGTCGTTAAACCTGGTACCAAGCGAGAACAGTACGTCGCACTCCTTGATGGCGAGGTTGCAGGCGTATGAGCCGTGCATGCCCGCGTTGCCCAGGTAGAGCTCGTGGTCGGTCGGAATGGAGCCCTTGCCCATTACCGTGGTGATGACGGGCACGTTCGTCTTCTTCACGAATGCGAAGAGCTTCTCATTGGCGCGCGCGATGTTGATGCCGCCGCCGGCCAGGATGATGGGCTTCTTAGCGTTCTTGAGCATCTTCCACGCCTTCTTGAGCTGTCCCACGTGGACCCCCTCGTTGGGCTTATACCCTCTTATGTCAACCTTGGAGGGATAGTCGGCATCGCCGTTGGCGACCTGCATGTCCTTGGGGAAGTCGATGATTACGGGGCCCGGCTTGCCGGTCGAGGCGATGTAGAACGCCTCCCTGATGACCCTGCCGAGGCTCTCCCTGTTTCTTATGGTCGTGCCGTACTTGGTGATGTTCCTGGTGACGCCGATGGTGTCCACCTCCTGGAACGCGTCGTTGCCGATGAGGGGAAGGGAAACCTGTCCCGTGAAGCACACCAGAGGTATGCTGTCGAGGAACGCGTCGGTAAGACCCGTCACGGTGTTTGTGGCACCCGGGCCGCTGGTAACGATGCACACGGCGGTCTTTCCCGTGGCCCTGGCGTATCCTTCCGCCTCGTGGATGAGCGCCTGCTCGTGGCGGGGGAGGACGATCCTGATGGTGCCGTCCTTGCCCAGCTCGTCGAGGAGGTCGGTAACCACTCCGCCGGGGTAGGCAAATACAGTATCTACGCCCTCGCTCTTAAGGGCCTTTACAAAGAGTTTTCTTCCGGTAATATCCATCTTTTATCTCCTAATGTTTCTTGTATGTCAAAAATCTGTACTCCAGATCGAAATATGTACTCTCCTCGGACTCTTCGGCGAGCTCCCAGTCGGGATCCTTGTCCAGATTGGGGAACCAGGCGTCGGCCTGGTAACTGTAGTTCACCTTGGTGATAAGCGCGGTGTCGCACCTGTCGCAAAGCAGCTCGTAAATGGACTGGCCGCCGATAACATACACCTCGTCAGAGTCGTATTCCGATAAAACCTCGTCAAGCTCCTCAAGGGAGTTAACGACTCGTCCGCCCTTGGCGTCGTAATCCTTGTTTCCGGTAAGCACGATGTTCACTCTGTCGCTGAGGGGCCTTCCTCCGGGGAAACTCTCCAGAGTCTTACGCCCCATAACCACGACGTGGCCCATGGTGGTCTTCCTGAAGAACTTCATGTCCTCGGGGATGCTGACCAGTAGCTTGCCCTTTAGGCCGATGGCCCAGTTTTTGTCCACTGCTGCAATTAATTTCATAGTATTATCTCCAATAACCGTTTCTAAACCGCTACGGGTATGCCCGTTATCTGGGGACCGAACTGATAGTCCTCGAGCTTCACGTCGTCCCTGGTGAATTCGTAGAAGTCCTTCACGTCGGGATTCAGCCAGAACTTGGGCGCGGGGTATCTCTCTCTGCCGATGAGCTCCTTAATCATGGGCACATGCCTGTCGTAGATGTGCGCGTCGGCAATCATGTGTATGAACTCTCCCACCCTCATGTCGCTCACCTGGGCGAACATGTGCACGAGCACCGCATATTGGGCGACGTTCCACGCGTTCGCGGCGAGGACGTCGTTGGAGCGCTGATTCAGCACCGCATTTAGGATGAGGCGCCTGTCGGGATCGTCGTCGCGGGGAGCCGTGACGTTGAATGTCATCGAATAGGCGCAGGGATAAAGCGCCATCTCGTGAAGGTCCTGATGGACGTAGATATTCGTCATGATACGGCGGCTGAACGGATTGTTCTTCAGGTCGTAGAGGACCCTGTCCACCTGATCCATCTCGCCCTCGGGGTAGATGTGCTTCACGCTCATCTGGTAGCCGTAGGCCTTTCCTATGGAGCCGGTCTCGTCCGCCCAGCTGTCCCAGATGTGGGAGTGAAGGTCGTTAATGTTGTTCGACTTCTGCTGCCATATCCAAAGCAGCTCGTCGGTGCAGCTCTTTATCGCCACCTTGCGTAGCGTGATGGCGGGAAACTCCCTGGAAAGGTCATACCTGTTAACCACACCGAACTTCTTAATGGTGTATGCGCTCGAGCCGTCCTCCCACTTGGGGCGTACCTTCTGTCCACGCGTGTCCGTGCCGTTTTCGAGGATATCCGTGCACATGTTTACAAATACGTCATCTGCGTAACTCATCGTGGTCCTCCCTGTTTGCTACATACTCACTGCGTCCTACCAGCCTTATCATGTCATCCCTGGGCACCGCGGGGGAATACAGGAATCCCTGGTAAACCTCGCAGCCAAGCGCCTGGAGTCTCTCCTTCTGCTCCTCGGTCTCCACGTACTCTGCGGTGATCTTAAAGTCGAGGGAACGGGACATGTATGCCATGGAATCGATGATGTCCTGTGCGTTTTTATTGTCCATTATATTACGTGTAAGCGAGCCGTCAAGCTTTATGTCATCAAAGAAATTATCCTGAAGATACTTGACCGACGTGAATCCCATGGCGAAGTCGTCTATCGCCAGGTGGAACCCGGTTTTCTTCAGGCTCGAAAGCCTTACCCTGAGCTGATCGTCCATGGTGAGCTCCGTCTGCTCGGTGACCTCGATGCAAATCTCCTCGGGCCTGAGACGATGCTTCCTGACCAGATCGCTCATCGTTTCCTCGAACCTGTCGTCGACCAGGGTGGTGACCGTGGTGTTCAGCGAGAGAATGAACTCCTTACCGGTCATGCGCTTCATGACGTAGTAGTCCTCCATCGCCCTGTCCCAGGCGTAGGACTCGAGGTCGAACAGCTTACCGTTCTCCTCAGCCGCCTTGATTATGAGCGGGGGATACATCATGCCGTACGGCTCATAATTCCAACGCATCAGCGCCTCAACTCCTACCACCTCGTTGTCGTTGTTAAACTGAGGCTGGTAATACATCTGTATCAGGCGGTTGGACAACGCGGCGGAAATCTCCGTAACGAGCCCCCTCGAAAAGTAGCCAACGTCTCCGGGCTCCTTCGTGAGGACAATGGGTGAGTTGGTCTTCTCGTGCGCCCTGAGCACACGGACCACCGTCTGGTACTGGCTCTGCAGCCTGCTGGTCACCTTCTTCTCATAGCTGATGATGAAGGGGCGGTATATGAATACGCCAATCGTCAGGTTCACGAGCTGAAGCACCACTCCGGCCGCGGATCCGGTAGCCAGATATCCCGACAGGAATATGGGCGTGGTCCACTCGACCCTCGCAATCGTCACCGGAACGAGATGAGCAGCCATGGCCGCATAGGAAACCAGATAGTTCACGAGCGGCGTGAGTATGAACGGAACGAGGAGCGAGGGATTGTAAATCACAGGCAATCCAAACAATATGGGCTCGTTGATGTTAAACAGCATCGGCAGAAGCGATATCCTCGCGAGCCTCTCATTGCTCCTCGAGTCGGAGAACAGGAAAATGGCTATAACGAGGCAGAGGGTACAGCCGCTGCCTCCCATCAGTGCAAACACATCCATGAATGTCTTCGTGGCAATGACAGCGGGCTCAGACCCGGCCGCAATCGCCGCGATATTGTCGTCTATGGCCGGCTCGAATACTCCGTTCGCGAATCCGAGCACGTTCGAGCCGTGAATCCCGAAGAACCACAGTACGCCCGTCAGGAACATGTACACGGCGCCGCTGACGCCAATGGATCCCAACGAGGAAAACAGATTCGTGCACAACATAGAGAACAGCGCATTAAAGCCCGTGGCATCCGTCAGCAACCATATAATTATGTTAACCAATATAGCCAGCGCTGCCGCCACAGATATCGGGAACGCCGCAAATATCGACCTGAATATCTCAGGC
>JAILAS010000074.1 GCA_024681495.1 Eubacterium sp.
CCATGACGGTAGACGGAGAGGAGACTCCCATTGCTGCCGGCACATACAGTGGAGAAATCGTTATAACGGTAGAGTAAATCCGAGATCTGACCTGGAGTTTGGGCGGCGGGCGAAGTCGTTTGACCGGGCGGCCCGAACCTCATAAGATTTTCACATTGCACCCACGGCACGCGTAAGAGCGGTCGTGGGTGCTTTTTTGCGTACTTTAAACCCGCCATGTGCTATACTTAAAGGACGAAGATGCCGGAGGCCGATCGACGGGTTCCGGTTTGGGAAGAAGGGCATTAGGGTAGAAAATGGGTAAGTGTGATTATAAATACGCTACAGAAGTATTGGTAAACAATGTGGTCCCCACGGGCATATGCTCCGTGGGGCTTAATGAGTTGTACGGCAGGATTCTGGCGGAGGATCTGGTGGCGGAGGAGAACGTTCCGGCCTTTGCCAGGTCGCCATACGACGGATACGCGTTCAGGGCCTGCGACACCGCGGGGGCATCGGAAGAGCGCCCCGTGACGTTTAAGGTCATAGAGAACATAAGGGCCGGGCAGGTCGCGGAAAAAGAGGTGACTGAAAATACTGCCATACGTCTTATGACGGGCGCACCGATTCCCAAGGGAGCGGACGCCGTGTGCAAGTACGAGGACACCGTCTTCACCGACACCGAGGTCACGATAAGCGCCGGATACAAAAGCGGAGCGAACGTGGTGGCCGAGGGCGAGGACATAAAGCTCGGAACTACACTCGCGAAGGCGGGTACACGAATTGACATCGGAATCATAGGTACCGCGGCGTCGCTGGGGCTCAGTGCGGTCAAGGTTTACATAAAACCGAAGGCCGGAATCATCTCCACGGGCGACGAGATTGTCGCGCCGGGCGAGGAGCTCCCCTACGGAAAGATCAGGAATTCCAACAGCCACACCATCGCGGCCGCTCTCCGTCAGCTGGGCTTCGAGACCGTCTATCTGGGACACGCGCGGGACGACGTGGATGAGATATGCGACCTGATTGCCCGGGGGGAGGAGGATTGTGACCTCATAGTATCTACCGGAGGCGTCTCCGTGGGCGACTACGATCTCGTGCCGGACGCCATGGAGAAGAAGGGCTACAGCATCCCGGTTGGCGGCGTGAAGATGAAGCCGGGGATGGCTTGCGCCTACGGCGTGAAGGATGGGCGGCTCATGCTGGGGCTCTCCGGCAATCCCGCCTCTTCCCTTACCAACCTGCAGTGCGTCTGCGCGCCGGCGCTCAGGAAGATGACGGGCCTTTCCGAGTACGGGCACAGGCTCATAAAGATGGAGCTCGCCGACGACTTCAGGAAGGGCAGCAACGGAGTAAGGTTCATAAGAGGCAGGCTGGATTTCGTGGACGGCCGAGTGGTCCTTCGCGCGTCTCAGGACCAGGGGAACATCGTGATGAGCTCCGTCATAGACTGCAATGCCTACGGGATCATTGCGCCCGACAGGGCGCCGGTTTACGCGGGGGAGATTATAGATGGGTTCATTGTCTGAGCGGGCTTCGCGTCGAAGGCGGGAGCGCTGTCAGATATGGATTTACGATTTGGATTTTCGTGATTTAAGAGGGTTTTAAGGTGGAAAAAATAAGGGTTGAAGACGCCGTGGGTAAGGCGCTGTGCCACGATCTCACGGCTATGTATGAAGGATTTAAAGGGGCGCTGTTTAAGCGTGGGCATGTCATCCGGGAGGAGGATATCCCCAGGCTCCTTGACATAGGGAAGAAGACCATTTACGTTGGTGAGCTTTCGGACGACCTCCTCCACGAGGAGGACTGCGCAATCGCGCTCTCGCAGGCATCGCCCGTGGAAGGGGCGCACTACGAGGGGCCGTCCGAGGGCAAGGTCGTGCTTAAGGCCGACAGGCAGGGCATGTTCAGGGTAAACACCGGGCTGCTGGCCCGGATTAACGGCATCGGCGACATAACCATTGCAACCATGCCCGATCACTACAGAGTCGAGGCGGGCGACAGGCTGGCGTCGATGAGGATTGTCCCCCTGTACACCCGGAGGGAGCAGATAGAGGAGGCGACGAGGCTTTGCGCCGATGAGAAGCTCCTGGACCTTCTGCCCTACCGCGAGCTTACGGCGGGCGTCATTGTTACCGGGTCCGAAATATACAACGGCCGGATCGAGGACAAGTTCGAGCCGGTGGTCAGAAAGAAGCTCGCCTACTACCCGGGGAAGATCGCGGGCGTGAAGATCTGCGACGACGACATGGAGATGATAACGGGCGCGGCGAGGGAGCTTTTGGGCGCGGGTGCGGACTTTCTCATATTCACGGGCGGTATGTCCGTGGATCCGGATGACCTTACGCCGGGGGCGGTGAAGCGGCTCGGCGCTGACATCATCAGTTACGGAGTGCCCGCTCAGCCCGGCAATATGACCCTCGTGGCGTATCTTGGCGACATCCCAGTGATAGGGGTGCCGGGGGCGGCAATCAGCCTGCCCACCACGATGTTCGACGTCCTTCTTCCGCAGATCTACACGGGACTTCGGTTCACGAAGCAGGACCTCGTACGGCTCGCAGAGGGTGGCCTGTGCCAGATGTGCGGTGAGTGCCACTATCCAAATTGTACGTTCGGGAGATATTAGTATGAAACCGGAATTGTTCGCGTTTTCGGGCTTCTCGGGGAGCGGGAAGACGACGCTTATTGAAAAACTGATACCCATGTTTAAGGCGCGGGGGCTGAAGGTGTACGTCATAAAGCACGACGCCCACAGGATCGACATCGATCACGAGGGGAAGGATACCTACCGCTTCAGCAGGGCGGGGGCCGACAGCGTGATGATATCGTCGGGCGAGGGGTCGGCCGTGATAAACGGCTTCCCCAGGCCGCTAGGGGAGATGATTGAATCGGCCGGCGATGCGGACATTATCATCGTCGAGGGCTACAAGTACGAGAAGCTCAGGAAGATCGGCGTGGCCACGTCGAGGACGGATTACCGCCTGCCGTGCGGCGCGGGCGAATACGCCGCCGTAGTCACCGATGATAAGGAGGAGCTGCGCGGGGCGGCGGGGGAGGCCATAGGCTGCCCGGTGTTCCATATTGACGGCGCGGACGAAATCTTTTCGTTTATGATCGAATGCATGGGGAAAGAGGAGGAAGAAAAGGTGGGAGACTGCAGGGAATTTACGCACTTCGACGAGGAGGGCAACGCCCGTATGGTGAACGTTTCCGAAAAGGATGTCACGCTAAGACGCGCCACGGCGATGGCCAGGGTGAAGGTCAATGCGGACACCTTCGAGCTGATAAAGGGCGGCGGAATCAAGAAGGGCGACGTTTTGACGGTGGCCCAGATCGCCGGGATAATGGGGGCCAAGCGCACGCCGGAGCTCATTCCCATGTGCCACCCGATAATCACGGACGGCACGGACGTGAGGCTGAAACTGAACGAGGAAGATTTGTGCGTCGAAATCGAGTCGGAGGTCACGTGCACCGGCCGCACCGGCGTGGAGATGGAGGCGATATGCGCCTGCTCCGTGGCGGCGATGACTGTCTATGACATGTGCAAGGCTGTGCAGAGGGACATCGAGATAACGGACGTTAGGCTGGTCAGCAAGTCCGGCGGGGTCCATGGGGACTATCGCAGAGAGTAGATCCGGTCGCTGCCTGTCAGTCCTTCCTCGCGCAGTCGTGCTCGGCGCCGGTGAGGATACCGAGCGCGTGGGGGAGTGCGGGCAGCACAGCCTCGAGGTTTTCGACAGCGCCTTTGGGGCTGCCGGGCAGGTTAACAATGAGCGTGCGGCCGCGTATTCCGCTCACGCCGCGCGAGAGCATGGCGCGGGGGGTGATACTGAGCGACTTGAGCCTCATGGCCTCCGAAATCCCGGGGACGTTTCGTTCGATGACGGCGAGCGTCGCTTCAGGAGTGTTGTCGCGGGGTGAGAGGCCGGTCCCGCCTGTTGTAAGGATGAGGTCGGCCTTATTGCTGTCGCATATGGAGATGAGCGCGGCTTCGAGACCTGCGCGGTCGTCGGACAAAAGCAGCATGTCGGTGACTTCGAATCCGCCGGCTTTGGCGAGCGCCTCCTTAAGCGCAGGCGCGCTGGTATCCTCGCGAAGGCCCTTCGCGCCCTGATCGGATAGTGTTATTATGTTAACCTTGTAATCCATGGTCTACTCCTCGTTTTAAAAGTGAATTAGTGAATGTATCATAGTAATTTTAAGTTGCTATGAAACGATATGTCAATTGCAATGATGCAGGGGAGGCATTCTCCCGGGTTGCGCACGATTAAACAGTTAACTTTATGCGTTTTATGAGTTAAGATAGTTGTGGGAAGATTGTAATAATCCGAACATACTATGAGTGGGAGTCTGGGGGGAAATTTATATGAAAAAATTGTTGAAGATAATCCTGATTATCGTGCTGGTTTGCGTGCTTGCGGTAGTAGGGCTGTTCGGCGTGCTTACCATTTTCGAGTACAGGCCGGCGGAGACTGAGACGGCGGAGACCTCGGAGGGCGCGACGGAGACCGTTTCGACCGGGGATGAGCTGACGGTTATGACCTGGAACATAGGCTATGGAGCTTTAGGTGACAATGCCGACTTCTTCATGGATGGCGGCGACCACGTCATGACTGCGGATACGGAAAGAGTGAACGAAAACATGGAGAATATTCTCTCCACGATAAATGACGTATCACCCGATATCGCGTTCCTGCAGGAGGTCGATAAAAACAGTATGCGTTCACGTTCCGTCAACGAGGTGGAGCTTATTCGCGACGGATTTATGTCAACTGACACCAGCTTCGCCTATAACTTTAAGGTGCTCTTTATTCCCTACCCCGTTCCGCCTATGGGGTGGGTAAACTCGGGAATTATGACGACATCCAAATATACGATAGACGAAGCGACTCGCTACAGGCTGCCGTGCCCGTTCAGCTGGCCGGTTTCCGTGGCGAACCTGAAGCGATGCATAGTGGTAAACCGAATTGCACTCGAGGACTCTGACAGCGAGCTCGTAGTGGTGAATCTGCACCTGGAGGCGTACGACGACGGTGAGGGCAAGGCCGCGCAGACCAAGCTGCTTCTGGAAATCCTGAATCAGGAGGCAGATAAGGGCAATTATGTGATTGCCGGCGGCGATTTCAACCAGGCATTTCCGAATACCGACAGCAGCAAGTACCCGATGTACGATGGAATGTGGCAGCCCGGAGTCCTGAACGCAGAAGACTTCGAGGGCTGGCAGCTGGTTACGGATGATACCTATCCGACCTGCAGGTCCTTGGATCAGCCATATGCTGATGCCGATAAGGAGAACTTCCAGTACTACGTCATTGACGGCTTTATCGTGTCCGATAACCTCGAGGTGGAGTCTGTGGAAACCCAGAACTTGGACTTCGTATCATCGGATCACAATCCGATAGTCATGAAGGTTTCCTTCGGAAATTAATAGATATCAGTACCCGGGTAGGGAATCAGGCCGGCGTAACACAGCCGGAATTAAGGGGATAAGATGGTTAAGATAATTTCAGACAGCACCTGCGATCTGTCGCAGGAGCTTTTAGAGAGGTACGATGTTGACATCGTTCCTCTCCATATCGTATTAGGTGACGAGGAATACAGGGACAGGCTGGAGATAACCCCGGAGGAGATTTACGCGTGGTCGGACGAGCATAACACCACGCCGAAGACGTCGGCGGTATCTCTCGAGGATGCGGTGGCGGCCTTTAGCCCGTACATAGAGGCAGGGCAGGAGATTGTGGCCTTCACTATTTCGGGAAGCATGTCCACCACGGCCAATGTGTTTTGGATGGCGGCCGAAGAGCTCGATGCTTTCGATAAGATTACGGTCATAGATTCGGAAAATCTTTCCACGGGAATAGGCCTGCAGGTGATTGAGGCGGCTATTCTCGCCAAGCAGGGAAAGAGCGCTAAGGAGATTGAGGCACGTATCATCGAGTTAAGGCCCAGGGTGCGTGCCAGCTTCGTGGTCGACTCCCTGGAGTATCTGCGAAGAGGCGGCAGATGCAGCTCCGTCGCGGCGTTTGCCGGGA
>JAILAS010000131.1 GCA_024681495.1 Eubacterium sp.
TGTCAACCAGCGAAAGCTCGCCCAAATACACGCTCCGGGCCGCGTCGGCTATGTACGGCGCGCGGTATCCCAGGGCGCAGGCCTTCAGGTCGTCGAGGGAGGCCTCGCTTAGCGCCCGGGGAGTGGGAAACGCGGGAATCCCTTCCCTGTCCGTATTTCCGCCGAACCTCTCGCACAGAAGCTCCACAGACGTGGAGATCGCCTTCATGGACTTGCGCTGCGATATAATGAAGCAGATGAGCGCTTCCCACGGGTCCTGCCGTAGTATCCTTATGCCCCGTCCGTAGCGCGCAGCTTCTGTCAAAAACCCGTCCCCGGGAGCAATCCGCCCGATCACCGCGTCGTAGTCCTTACCCATGTCGAAGTAGTCCGACCAGATGTCCTCCCACTCTCCTTCGGAGCAATCCGCCTCGACGGTGCTGTCGTCCACCTGCCCTAAGGTCACCGTCTTTTCGCCGTGAATGAACGTGAACCTCCCGTCTTCCCCGCGGCGCACCCTGAACGTCTGCCCGCAGAAGGCAGTCTTTTCTATATCAAACTTATCGGTAAATTTTATCTTCAAGGCCGATTCCTTTCGGGCCGCCGCATTGCGCTTTAGCGCGATGGGGGCAAATGTGGATTTGTGCCGGCGCAACACGCCGATTTGGTGACAATTATAGCACAATGCACGCCCCGTCGCACTTGCAAAGGGTGGGCAGTTACAGTAATATTAAGAAGAAAACTTTGAGTTACATAATAAGTCGATCCACGAGCGGACGAATGGAACCGCGTTTTCAGAAAGAAGGACAATCATGACGTTGGATAAGTTCGAAGAGGCATCCGAGAGGGTGCTGGAGGTCACCAGCGAGACGAAGCTGGTGTACAGCGAGTATCTGAGTTCCCAGACGGGCAATAAGGTCTACCTTAAGCCCGAGAACAATCAATACACCGGCGCCTACAAGGTGAGGGGCGCCTACTATAAGATAAGCACCCTCACGGACGAGGAGAGGGCGAAGGGCCTTATCACCGCATCCGCCGGCAATCACGCGCAGGGCGTGGCCTATGCCGCATCCCGCTACGGGGTGAAGGCCGTCGTCGTAATGCCGACCACCACGCCTCTTATTAAGGTGAACCGCACCAAGGGCTACGGCGCCGAGGTGCTGCTCTACGGAGACGTGTACGACGAGGCGGCGAAGAAGGCCGAGGAGCTGGCGGAGGAGAAGGGCTACACCTTCATCCATCCGTTCAACGATCCCGTGGTGGCGACCGGGCAGGGCACCATCGCCATGGAGATATTTAAGGAGCTCCCGCTGGTGGAGTACATCCTGGTTCCCATGGGCGGAGGCGGGCTCGCGTCGGGCGTTTCCACGCTGGCGAAGCTCCTGAACCCGAATATTAAGGTCATTGGCGTCGAGCCCTCGGGCGCGGCATGCGTGAAGGCGTCCATCGAGGCGGGCGAGGTGGTGACGGTCGAGAATGTATCCACCATCGCAGACGGTACCGCGGTGCAGACGCCGGGAGATAAAATCTTCCCCTACCTTAAGGAGAACCTCGACGACGTGATCACGGTCGACGACGACGAGCTCATCGTTGCCTTCCTCGACATGGTCGAAAATCATAAGATGATAGTGGAGAACTCGGGGCTGCTCACCGTGGCGGCGCTGAATCACCTGAACGTTAAGGATAAGAAGATCGTCTCCATACTGAGCGGCGGAAACATGGACGTTATCACCATGTCGTCCGTGGTCCAGCAGGGACTCATCTTCAGGGACAGGATATTTACGGTTTCCGTGCTTTTGCCCGACAGACCGGGCGAGCTCTCCCGCGTGGCCGACCTCATTGCGAAGGAGCAGGGCAACGTCATCAAACTGGAGCACAATCAGTTCGTAACCACCAACAGAAACGCGGCAGTGGAGCTCAGGATTACGCTCGAGGCGTTCGGCACCGAGCACAAGCAGACCATAATCGAAGCGTTAGAAAAGGGCGGGTTCCGTCCGAGGCTGGTTACGGTTAAGTTATAGGAGGTTAACATAATGAAGACTGTTTCAACAGACAAGGCACCCGCAGCCATCGGCCCCTACTCTCAGGGGTACGTTCACGGCGACCTGTTTTTCGCCTCGGGCCAGATTCCGGTGGATCCGGCCACGGGAGAGGTGGTTTCGGGAGGCATAAAGGAGCAGACGAACCGCTCCTGTCAAAACCTCGGCGCGCTTCTGGAGGCTGCCGGCACGGATTTTGACCACGTATTAAAGACCACATGTTTTCTGGCCGACATCGCGGATTTCGCCGAGTTCAACGCGGAATACGAGAAGTATTTCACGTCTAAGCCCGCCAGGAGTTGTGTGGCGGTAAAGGATCTACCCAAGGGTGTGCTCTGCGAGATAGAGCTCATCGCCACGATGCCATGAAAATTCTTGTTATAGAAGACGAAGAAAAAATCTGCACCACCATCTACGACTGGTTCACCCGGGCGGGGGATTCGGTGGATATAGAAAACGACGGAAAGTCCGGCCTCGAGAGGGCGCTCTCGGGGGAGTACGACTGCGTCATTTTGGACCTCATGCTCCCAACCATGGACGGGTTCGAGGTTCTAAATGCGCTTCAGGAGAGCGGGGATGAGACCCCGGTCATCATCCTGAGCGCCAGGGGAGATATCTCCGACAGGGTGGAGGGGCTCACCTCCGGCGCACGCGACTATCTGACCAAGCCGTTCGACTTCAGGGAGCTCGACGCCAGAGTCCGGATCATATCCGGAAAGAAATCCATGGGGATTAAGAGCGCCGGCACCCTTACATACGAGGAACTGGTCCTCAATCTGAACAATTCCGAGATTAAGAATCACACCACGGGTAAGAACGTCCGGCTTTCTGCCAAGGAGTTCCACCTGATTGAGTACTTCATGAACAACCCGGGACAGACCCTTACCAAAGAACAGATCTTCGAGAGAATTTGGGGATACGACGCCGACATTGTCTACAACAATGCCGAGGTGTACATATCCTTCCTTAGGAAGAAATTGAAGTTCATCGAGGCCTCGACCACTATAGAGACCGTCAGGGGAATAGGTTATCGCCTGGGGAAGAGTCAATGACAAAACGCCTTCGAAAAAAAATAATAATCCTGCTCATGGTGGTGTACTGCGTTTCGTTCGCGTTCATCGCGGCGGCCTACAACTACAGCTATTATCGGAACGGATATTCCACCGTGAGGGAGGATCTCTACAGCCATTACAGGATTCTCGCCGAGACCGATGAGGATAATCCCGTCAACGTG
Source organism: Eubacterium sp. (assembly GCA_024681495.1). Classification (GTDB taxonomy): domain Bacteria; phylum Bacillota; class Clostridia; order Lachnospirales; family Lachnospiraceae; genus RUG14243. The sequence continues at coordinate 3,253 of JAILAS010000131.1, forward strand.
GGTGGCATTCACGTTGTATCCAAGGACGATGACGGGAATCTCAGCCTCTATCGCGAGCGTCTCTCCGATACAGAGGAGGCCGAGCTCATAGAGACGGCCGAGTACATTCTCACCACGAAGCAAAAGAGCGGCCGAATCGGGCACTGGCAGTACGAGAACTCGGTCTACGGCGGTCAGCTTCTGATCGCTTTTTGTGATGTTACCGAGGAGATAGACGGAATGAAAAATCTGGTGGCCACGACTGTGGTCGTTGGGCTTCTGACCGTCTTTTTGTGGTACCTGTTCGTGTTTAGGTTTTCCAAATTCCTGGTCAGACCGCTGGAGACCGCCATGGAGAAGCAGAAGGAGTTCATGCTCTCGGCGGGTCACGAGCTAAAGACGCCGCTCACTGTCATAAGGAGCAGCCTGGACGTGATGCGGCAGGACGGTATGGAGAGCAAGTACCTGGACTTCGCAATCGACGAGACCGACAGGATGAGCGGGCTGGTGACCGAGATTCTCGAGGTTTCGCGCCTGGAGGAAGGGTCGGGCGACAACGTGAAAAAGGAGAAGATCGACCTGAGTGCCGCGGTCAGAGGAGGCACGCTGCCGTTCGAGGCGCCCGCGTTTGAGAAGGGCGTGGAGATAACGGTCGATATCGAGGAAGGCATTGAGATTAACGGAGACAAGTCCCGCATGGAGAGGCTCACGGGAATCTTTGTGGATAACGCGATAAAACACACCGAAAAGGGTGGACAGATTCGAGTGATTCTGGAGAGGACCGGAGGCAGGATTATCCTGACGGTGGCCAATCAGGGAGAGGAGATTCCGGCCGAAGACAGGGAGAAGATTTTCGAGAAATTTTACAGGGTGGACAAGTCCCGAAACCGCGAGGAAGGGCGCTACGGACTGGGGCTTTCCATCGCCGCCGCCATTGCCTTCGACCACGGCGGGAAGATCACAGTGAACTGCGAGGACGGGTGGACGTACTTTATGTTTTCTCTGTGAATTCAAGGTTTTTTCAAGGTTTCAATATTATTTTCTAGCGTATAACAGGCAAACTGCGAAAGGAGATATTTTAATGAAACGTAAAATCCTTTCCGTTGCTCTCGCGGGAGCAATGGTTCTGTCTTTGGCAGCCTGTGGCAGCAGTAGCAGTTCTTCCTCCGGAAGCGCGACCAACCCCGACGCTACCGGCGATGCTACGAGCGACAGCACTAAGGCAGAAATCGAAGAAACACTGAACCTGGCCAACAACGACGAGTACACATGGAGCTATGATTCGAGCGCTGACGCTTGGATTATGTCCATCGTATCGGCTGTGGCCTACCCCGAAATTGCAGATGAGCAGGGAGTGTCCGTTTGCGTTCCCGGAGCTTATGTAACAGGTATTGATACCGACGACGACGGCGAGGCCGATGTTACTTCGGCCGACTACACCGAGGCCGTAAACGGTAATCTCGTAATCGACTACGAGGCAGAGATTACCAGCGAGAACGGTCAGGTGTACACAGCCGCCACCGCGCCCTGCATACTCAACACCGGTGCGGCAGGTTACTCCTCGTCCACCAATACCGAGGCAGCTACCACCTACGCAGCCGACGGCTACATCAACATAGCCTGCGGTAACAGAGGTAAGCAGGACACGGCTTCGGGCGACTCCGGAGAGACTTATTACACAGGAGATGCTCCCTGTTGTCTGGTTGATCAGAAGAACGCGACCCGCTTCGTGAAGTACAACATTCTTCTGGGCAACCTCCCCGGCAGCGTGGATTACTTCGTATCCACCGGCGGCTCGGGCGGCGGAGCTCACGCAACAATGTTTGCTGCGACCTCCAATAACTCCGACTTCTACGACTACGAGATAGAGGCCGGCGCAGTAGGATGCTACAGGAACGAGGACGGATCCTATTCCACCACCGTAACCATCGACGGAACCGACTACGAGATCTCCGACGGTGCATGGGGCTGCGTGGCATACTCCGCCATCACCTCTCTCTACGAGGGCGACATGACCCTGGCATTCGAGTACTACATGGATACCACCTA
>JAILAS010000138.1 GCA_024681495.1 Eubacterium sp.
AGCAAACAGGCTCAGGGAGGAAATGGGGAGCCTGCCGGAGAAGATAGATCTGGACAGGCAGCTCCTCAAGCCATATACTGCTTCCGGTCGCATGTACTGTTACGACAGTACCGAATACGTAAGAGACATGGGGACACCCGAGAGGTATGATACCGTTTGCCGTGATGAGAAGAACGGCACCGTAGCGGCCCGCAATTACAGCAATAAGCAAAAAGCAATATTCCTGGACAGGGACGGCACCATAAACAGGCATGTCGGATTTATCAGCAGCCCCGGGGAATTCGAGCTTTTGCCCGGAGTTGCCCGGGCAATAAGAAGAATAAATGAGTCGGGCTATCTGGCCGTCGTAGTGACGAATCAGCCGGTGGTGGCCCGGGGAGAGGTTTCCTTCGAAGGGCTGAGGGAGATCCACAACAAAATGGAGACGGAGCTGGGCAAAGAAGGTGCATATCTGGACGGCATATACTATTGTCCTCATCACCCCGACAGCGGGTTTGAAGGTGAGGTCCCGGATCTTAAGTTTGAATGTGAATGCAGAAAGCCCCGGCCCGGCATGTTGCTTTCCGCTGCGGAGGATTTTAACATCGATCTGTCCGAATCGTGGATGATTGGCGACGGCGACAGGGATATAGGCGCGGGTATAAACGGCGGATGCAGGACAGTGCTGATTGGCAAAGGAGACTTCGGCCAGGATGGAACGGCTGCGTCTTTGGAGGAGGCGGTTGAATTCGTTTTGAACGCGGTGAGAAGGGATGAGGGATTATGACGCAGGAAAGACTAATATCGGATCTGATTAAAAGATATCCCGCTCTGGAGGATATTAAGGACGAAATATTACAGGCTTACAGGCAATTCGTTTCCTGCTATGAAGCCGGAGGAAAGCTCCTTTTGGCCGGCAATGGCGGCTCGGCCGCAGATGCGGAGCATATGGCCGGGGAGCTTATGAAAGGCTTTAAGCTGGAGAGACCTTTGGATGCGGAATTGAGAGGTAAGCTGTTGGAGGTCGACGAGGAAATAGGGGCGGAGCTGGGGGCCTCCCTGCAGTCCACATTGACGGCCGTCACTCTGGTTTCTCACGTGGCGTTATCCACTGCATATTTAAACGACGTTGGTAGCGAGGGGCTGTTCGCGCAGCAGTTGCTGGGATTCGGCAGGCCCGGTGATGTTCTGGTGGGGATTTCGACGAGCGGAAACAGTAGGAATGTACTGGAGGCCGCTGTGCTGGCTAAGGCGATTGGGATTAGCGTCGTCGGTCTCACCGGTAAGGACGGCGGAAAGCTGAAGGATTATGCCGATATTTCGGTATGTGTTCCGGAGGAGGAAACGTTTTTAATTCAGGAATATCATCTGCCGATTTATCACTGCTGGTGCAGGATGCTCGAGGAGCATTTTTTTGGAAGGGATTAGGAATGAATAGTCCGCATATAACGGTAATGATACCCGTATATAACATGAAAGGTGTTATAGGGAGAGCAATCGAAAGTGTATTGAGTCAGGACTACAGCGCACTGGAACTGATGGTGCTTGACGGAGGTTCTACTGACGGTACCTTAGAAGTTATAAAAAAGTACGAAGACAGGATAGGGTACTTCGTCTCCGAAAAGGATGAGGGACCTTCTGCTGCCATGGCCGCCCATATTGCGTCAGCGACGGGTGACTACGTGACGATGCTGGGCGCCGATGATTATTACGAGGACGGAGCGGTTGCCGCAGCGGCAGCGGTGCTTTCGGCCGAGGAACCCGATGTGGCATACGGTGACTGTAATTACTTCTATCCGGATGGAAGAAAGCTTAGGAAAAACGCTAACAGCAGAGGGCTGGATAATCTTTATTACTACAATTCTTTGTTTTCAAACGCGGTCTTTGTCAGAAAACAGCTTTTGGAAGATTACTACAAAAATGAGTGGATGCAGGTGAGGGACAATGTGGATATCTCCACGGACCACCTGCTTTGGCTGCTCTTATATAATCGCGGCAGGAAATTTTCGTACATTGAATCGGAGAGGGCCCTGACGAACTATGCCGTCTCCGGACGTTCCAGCGTGAATGAGTTTATCGGATGCATGGACGATGAGTATATTATAAATATGGTTTTGAAGGACGATCCTAAGGCCCGTGAGAAATACATGCCCGTGTTTAACAGGTACCTGGCGGCCAGGTCCGTATTGTATTACAGGGATGTGGTCGGGAAGGAGCGTTTCCACGAGGAGATAGCAAAGGGAGTGAATCCTGAAGGGCGGTACGTGATATTCGGTATTGGCGATATGAGCAGGAAGGTGCTCGAGCTCCTTGAAATATGTGGGATTAAACCGGAATATTTCGTAGACAACAACGCCGGAAAAAACGACAGGAGTTACTTTGGGTACGATGTATACACCCCGGCGAGATTAGTAGATGAAAAGGATGTTACCGTTATTATTTCCGCGTTGGGCAACGAGGAAGTAATTAGGCAGCAGATGGCCGGGTTGGAATTGAGTCCCACGGTGGAGTTTATGGATTATTCCGATTGGGCATTGGATGTTCAGAACGTATTTGGTACTAAGACGCTTAGAGAGGCGTGGAAAGCAGGAGCTGTTCGCTGATACAGTTTCGAAAGCAGGGCAGATAGCCGGTATGGTCGAGAGGTAAAGGGGCTGTTAGCCGGGATGGTCGAGAGGTTTACATAACATTGGATAAGGTGGCGATTTACGGCGCTCAGGGGTACGCCCTGGGGGCGTGCAAAGCGATAAAAAGTTTATATCCGAATCGTGAAATTATGTGCTTTATGGTTACGTCTATGGGGCATAATTCCAATTATCTGGATAACATACCCGTCAGAGAAACTGCTGACGTGGCTTTGGAGCTGTCAGATCGTGAGAAGGAAGAGCTGGAAATCTATGTGGCTACTCCGGAGGATATGCAGCCGGAAATAGAGGATACCCTGTGCAGTTACGGCTTCGGGAATTATAAGTGCCTGGACTCCGAGGGGTGGGGTGATTTGATGAAAGCCTGGCAGCTTAGGGACAGGGATTTCCTTCCACTTTCGGCGCTTCCTGTCGGTACGGATTCTCCCCGAGTCGATATCTATATGACGAAATGTCACAAAGACAGAGAATTGAAGAAAAGCCGTGTTCTGCCCGACTATATCAAACCGCTGCAGGTAGGGGCCTGTTATACTGATTGCGTACTGGCAGAGCTGGCCGACAATGTCGGCGATAACATATCCGAAAAAAACGTAAACTATTCTGAACTCACGGGATTGTACTGGATATGGAAAAACAGGCTGGAGGAGCCTGCGCAGAAGGATTGTTATGTGGGATTGGGACATTACAGGCGAATACTGAATTTTTCAGAAGATGAAATAATGAGTTTGGTTAACAATGATGTGGATGTCGTATTGCCGTTCCCGATGCCCTATGAACCGGATATAAATGCCCATCATGAGAGGTATTTGAAGGATGTGGATTGGAACGCGTTGCTGACCGCTTTGGGTGAGTTGCAGCCGGAATATAAGGAGTGCTTTCCCGAAGTTCTCAGTGGGCAATTTATGTACAATTACAATATTGTGGTGGCGAAGCAGGCGGTGCTCAGAGAGTATTGTGAATGGCTCTTTCCCATACTTGAAAGGACGGAGGAACTATCAGTGCCCAGGGGAAAGGACAGGAGCGATCGCTACATAGGATATATGGGTGAAATACTGGAAACGCTGTATTTTATGAAGAATGCAGAACGTTTAAACGTAGTGCATACGACATGTAGATTTTATATTTAGCACCCGAACCTATCACGCAGTTCGTCGAGGGGCATTGGCTTTCCGAAGAGATAGCCCTGAAGCCTCTGGCAGCCGATTTCGGACAGGTACTGCGCCTGCTCCTCGGTTTCCACGCCCTCGGTCAGGGTGTCCATATGTATGAGGTCGGCCATGGACATGATGCTGCTCAGGATGGCCTTGGATTTTTCGTTTTCTTTAAAGTGGTGCAGGAACACCATGTCAATCTTCATCGCATCGAAGTTATAATCCTTCAGAACGTTAAGAGAAGAATAGCCGCTGCCGAAGTCATCGAGCCACAGCTGCACGCCCATGTTCTGGATGAGCTGCACCGTGTGCTTGAGCTGCAGGTCACTAGTGGTGAGGGCACTCTCCGTAATCTCCATGTGGAGATACTCGGCGGGGATATCGTATCGGGCTGCCAGCTCTTCTACCTCGGCCTTCACATCGGTGAGTTCGAAATCCAGTCGGGAGAAATTAAACGAGACGGGAACCACGTTGTGCCCGTGGTCGAGGCTGTCGCGCAGGTCACGGCAGACGATTTCGAGTATGGCTCTGTCGAGATGGTGGATGAGCTTATACTCCTCGAGGGCGGGAATGAAGTCCGCCGGCGAGAGGAATCCGTACTGCGGGTCGATCCAGCGTGCCAGCGCCTCGGCGCCGCAGAGGCTGCGGTCCTTCGACCACACGACGGGCTGGTAGTAGACCTGAATGTAGCCCTCGGCAATGGCCTCGTGCAGGTGCGTGATGATGTACTGGCGCTTGTGGAAGAGGTCGTCCATGGGCTTGTCATATTCGAGATAGTTGAGACCGAAGTGTTTCTTTATCTTCGAGCACGCGTAACGGGCGTGGTCGCAGGCAATCGTGGGATCGGCGGAAACGTCGGTGGGCGCGTAGCTGCCGACCTTGAATGTCAGAGATGTGTCGTGGTGCATGCTGACGCTCATCATGTTCAGCTTCTTAAGACGGGTCTCCACGTCCTTACGGTCGGTCAGTACCACGAAGTGGTCGTCGGAGTAACGGGCGTAGAGGTCGTCCTTGAAGATTATGGAGACGTTTTGCGCGAGCTCCTGTATCAACACGTTTCCTGAATCGAAGCCGTATTTCTCGTTGAAGCTCTTGAAGTTAATGACGTCGAGATAGAGGAAGAGCTTGCCCTCGAAGCCCTCGTTTTTCAATATGGCGGAGGCCCTTCTTCTGAACTGGTACATGTTGGGAATGCCGGTGAGCTCGTCGATGTACGACGCTTTTTCGAGCTTCTCGTCTTTTTCGGCCTCCGAAAGGCGCTGGAGGTACACGGCCATGGAGACCATCACGAGAGTGATCCACACTGTGAAGAAGTTTACCTGGGTGGCGTAGCTCATTTCTATACCGGGGGCGTTCTCCATCATCTTATAGAAGAGCAGGAACAGTGCCAGCGAAATGGTTATGGAAATCCACGGGCGCCAATTCAGAAGGCCCATTACGAAAACGGCCATTACGACGAAGCACAGAATCTGCTCGCCCTTGGTGTAATCTGAGTAAGACACGTTGATTCCGAAGGCCATGGCTACGGTAGCGAAGCAGATCATTATAATTTTTCCGGGAAGGTGGTTGGTAACGATTCCTTTGAGAAAGCAGACGGCGAATACGAGCATACAAACCGCGGTGGCCAGAAATACGGAATACCAAAGCAGATGCTGGACATACCACTCGGGTGTGCGACTGTCGTCGCCCATGGCTAAACGCCGCAAAAGGCTGATAATCATCCATGCTTCTAACACGATGACTATAACAGACATATATATGCTGGATTTGAGATTGGCCGTGTCGAAATAATTATTAACAAACGAACTGCGTTTTTCGAGCCCTAACCATCTTCTTGCTCTATTCATATTAAAGCTCCCCACTAAATTCTATGTCTTATTTTAAACTTTTTTTTAAGAATAGACAAGAGAGAGTGGGGCGGGGGCAGGGAGGGGGGAACATAATGATGGGGAGGGGGCTGGAGTCCGGGAGGGG
>JAILAS010000146.1 GCA_024681495.1 Eubacterium sp.
GATTAATCCCGCGATAAGTCCTTTTACACGAAGTCTCGATATCTCGCTCTTAGAACCTCTACCTGAACGCTCTTTATTTTTACTCATTTATGAAGCCTCCCCAGCCTTAATATCGTTTTACATAACAATATTACATAACACTTTTTTCCATACACAATGAGCATATCAAATCGGCGTTAAAAAGTAAAGAGTTCTGATTTGCCACTTCAATAAAATACTGATAGAATATTGTCGTATAGGAGGAAACAATATGAGACTGGGAAAACTTTATTCCGCCGATGAGATCATATCTCAGTTTAAGGACGGACAGACAATTCTCGTGGGTGGTTTCGGACACTTCGGTACGCCGGAGCGACTCATAGACCTGGTTTTGGAAAGCGGCGCCAGACACCTTACTACCATATCCCTTAATTCATGTAAGCCCGGATACGGTATAGGACGCCTTCTTTCTGCCGGGGTTGTTGATAAGATGATCACTTCCCATATCGGTAATAACCGGGATGCTATGGAATTGTACGAGCAGAACAAATTAGAAGTAGAATTTTGCCCCATGGGCACACTGGCAGAGCGCCTGAGAGCAGGCGGCGCCGGAATCGCTGCGTTTTATGTGCGCACCGGGTACGGAACAGGCATTGAGAAGGGCAAGGAGGTCCACGAATTCGACGGAAAGATGTACATGCTGGAGACAGCTCTTTCCGGAGACGTCGCGCTCGTCCGCTGCAGGGCTGCGGATCCCCTCGGTAACCTGGCATATCACGGCACTAACGAGAATTCCAACCCTCTGGTTGCCATGAACTCCACCACGCTGACCATTGCCGATCCCGACATTATCCTCGAGATCGACGAGATTGGTCCCGACAGAATCGGTACACCCGGAGTTTATGTAAATATGGTTTTGGAATAGGAGAATCGCAATGAATATAGATACATCTATGGACCCCAGAGAATTTATTGCCAGAAAGGCTGCCTCATTGCTGCCCGACGGCGCTGTGGTCAACCTCGGAGTCGGTATCCCCACCATGGCCAGTGATTTCATTCACGACGGCATCTGGATACAGTCCGAGAACGGCATCATCGGAGTCGGCCGACACGCCGAGCCCGGTGTGAGAAAAGTAGAAAGCTACTGCAACGCTTCCGGAGAGGAAATCATCCCCGTAAAGGGAGCCTGTACATTCGACGTCAATATGGCACTCGGCATGCTTCGCGCGGGACAGATTGACGCCACAGTACTCGGTTGCTTCGAAGTGGCCGAAAACGGCGACCTGGCCAACTGGACGATGCCCGGTAAGTCCCCCGGAATGGGAGGAGCCATGGACATAGTCTGTGGTACGGAGAACGTCATTGTCGCCACTAGACACTGCAGTAAAAACGGCAAGTCGAAGATTGTGAAAAGATTCACCTATCCCCTTACGGGCGCCGGTGTGGTCAAGACCATCATAACCGAGTACTGCCTCTTCTCCATCGTCGATGAACACCTGGTTTTGATGGAGATTCGCGACGGCATCACCGTCGACGAACTTCGTGAAATTACCGATGCCGACTTTACGGTATCACCTGATTTAAAGCCCATGGAGGTGGAAGTCTGATGTCTGGAATGTACCTCGAACACGTACGGGGCAACACATTCTGCATAATGGGATGGCAGCTCATCCCCTTGTATAAGATAGACGACACTCATTGTATACTGCTGGACACAGGAACCTATTTCATACGCGAGGAGCTCGAAGCTTTGTTAAAAAGCGAAGGGCTCTCCGTTTCGGGCATAATCTGCTCTCACACGCACTTCGACCATCTCGGTAATGCCCGTTACTTTCAGGATGTGTACCATGTCCCCGTGGCTATGCCCATCGGCGAAGCCGAGACATGTCGTACTTTTGCCTCGATTAAAAGTTATCTTTTCGCATACCCTGCGGGTCAGATAATGTCCGACCCCAAGCTGGCTGCCCTCACCTGCAGGGCCGATATCCTTCTGGAGGACGACCAGGAGTTTCTCCTCATGTGTAACACCCGCTTCCGGCTTTTGCACACGCCCGGCCACTCTCCGGACCACGTGAGCATTGTCACCCCGGATAATGTTTGTTACGTCGGGGACGCTCTCATGTGCGGGAAGAGCCTCACGACTGCCAAGCTTCCCTACGCGTTCAACTTCGCGCAGAGCATGGAGTCAATAGAGAAGTTTAAGGAAACGAACTACAGCTCGCTTATTGTTTCCCACTGCGGAATAATCGGCGAAGACTATCAATCCCTGGTGGACGACAATCTCTCCCTGATGAAGCAGCGCCTCGACTACGTATGCTCGCTTATCACCGAACCAATGAGCGGCGGACACATATGTGCCACGGTGAAAGAGGAGATGAACATAACCACCGACACCACAGAAAAAGCGCAGAACCTCGAGAGGTTCGTGCGCCCATATCTGGAATGCCTCATAGACGAGCACAGGATTGACCTGATATTGTACAAGGATTCCCTTTGCTACGCTCCCGCGAAATAATCGCGGGAGGTCAAGACTCGCTCGCGAGTCTTGCGCGCCGGATTCGGGTCTGCTTCAGCAGACAAATTCCTGTCCGAATCCGTGCGCATCAAAAGCGGAGCGTTTAACTCAGTTGGAGCTTGTACTCCGACTGAGTTAATTTTTCGTGTAATACTCGTAGGTGTCGTAGAATTCCTGCGGAACCTCCTCGTCGTGGTTCTCCCTCTTACGAATCTTCAGCTCCCAGCCGTGTGCCAGCTCGTTGAAATTCCTCTCCTGCCGGAACATGGCCTTCTCAAACATCGCATTGGCCCTGAGGGAATCCCTTCTTTCCTTCGTGAAGGGACAATATGTGGCCATTATTTCCCTGGCTACCCTGTTCAGCTTCATGGCGCCGTTCGCCTCGTACTGCATCCAGTTTACATAATCCATAACGAAGGCGTCACGGAAATTGTTTCTGGCCTTCTGAAGCTGAATCTTTATCTTATCGCGGAGTTCCTCGTTGAGCTCCCTGTTCTTTCTATAGTACTGCAGGTAGTCCGAATACTCGCTGGTGAGGGACTTGATAGCAATGTTGTTCCAATCCACGCCCATCTCCCTTCGCGTGTACTCCCATGTAAGCCTGCCGACCATCTGAACCATGAGCTTCTCCGCATCCGACTCCTCGAATACCGGGAAGATGATTCGACCGGGCGTGGCCCTTCTCTTTCCTCCGCATTCCTGCCACATCGTGGCGGACATTCCGTACACAGGAGTAATAATAATATCCGGGTAAATGCGCTCTATAACCGTCTCCCTGGTGATTCCGAGGCTGTCGTCGTGGAACGATGTCTCTCTGGCGAAGGCGGAGATGTTTACCTCCTCTATCTTCAGGAGCTGCTCTCTTATACTCTTTCGACCCGTAAATATCTTGGTGAGCACACCGAAGATCTCCTCCTGGTAGAGAATGGGAACGTAGTTCATAATCTGTCCGTTCGAGACCTTATTAACCTGCTGGAACATGTTCATTACTTCGAAGTGAAGCATGGCGTCGTAGTCGTACTTAAGCTGCTCTTCTTCGGCCTCTGTTATCTCGCCGCGCTTCTTCTGCTCGCGCAGATAGTCGGGGTAGTCCTGCTCGAACGTGTTCCTGGAGGGCTCCTTCTCGCCGTTGTAAACCGCCTCGAGCCACTCGGGCATATAATATACGCCATCCTCAGGGCCGTCTCCCAGCTTCCGACTGACCACTATCAGCGCCTTGAGCTGATCGAACGACAGAAGCTTCTCGTCGAAGAATCCGAAATAGAGGAAAAGCTTTACGGGGAGAGGGACATCCTTATCGGATATCCATTTGATAAGGCACTTCTCGTATATGTCGAAGTACATCGCCGTTATCTGCTTCTTAAGTCGCCTCATCTCATCACTTATGGACTGTCGGTCGGTCGACTCCTCGAATTCCTTGAGATATCCGGTGAACTGCTCCGCTTCCTCCTTGCTAATGCCGGAGAAGTAGAGAATTGACTGGGCGGAATTCATGAGCTGCTCGGTCAGGCTCTCCTCGCTCACGTCGTCGTCGAGCTCCTCGCTTCCGTCGACGTTTACCTTCGACGCACTCGTTATTATTTCCTTTATGCTCTCGCTTATGACGCGGGGGTCCGCATCGGTGGGCGCGAGCCCCACCTTATCGAGGACGGAATAGATGGTAACTACCTCGTCCTTGGTATCGTTCAACCTGGAAATCAGGCCCTGATCCACCTTGCCCGACTCGTACTGGCTTTCCAGAAGCTGCTTCTCGCGAACCAGCAATGAGTCGTCGCCATCGGCTACGAAAAGATATCCAAATATTTCGGAGATATGTGTACAAAGATTCTGGGCATCGTCTCTCATGTCGCTAAGATGTGACTTAAGCTTCTCCATCTGATATAGCGCCATGTATGTGCTCTGTTTGTAGAACTCCTGGAATGCCTTAACAGAGACATTGCACCCTTCAGCGTAGAACTCGGCGTCCTCCGGCTCCTGCGAGAGTCCATATACATCTTCGACGGCATCGTCGGTTATCTCCGGGGTCTTCTTATAGGTCTTGCCGAGCCTCTTAAGATATGCGTAGTGATCCCTGATGTGTCCGCGGGATTCCTCCAGCATAATCATGAGTTTACGGCGCTGCTCCATGTATCTGGTGAAGCAGCAGCCCATCGAGTAGACGAAAACTCCACGATAGTCCGCATTGCTGTCCAAAAAGGACTCAAGCGTCGCCTCATTGCTTATCGGAAGCATGAACAGTACACAGTCCGTGTCCGATACATAGTCCGCCTTATAGACCTCGTCATAGATGTCGGCACCGCAAATAATCTCACCCGCGTCGGCCTTCATCGTAATATGCTCGTCGGTTATCCTGACGGAGCCCTTTATTATCATTGCTATCTGGGAAATGGCATTACCGGCGGTGAAAATCCTCTGCCCCGCTTTCACGCTTATTAGATTCTGGTTAGTCTGATTAGCCAATTTTTATACTCCCTAAGTAAGAATTCCCATATGCGGAAACCCTGCATTCGTCCCTCTATTCATCGATTATAAACACGAGAGGACGTAATGTCAAAAAAAAGACTCACGGAAATCCGTGAGCCTAAAAGGTGCCAACCAGATTTGAACTGGTGATCAGGGAGTTGCAGTCCCTTGCCTTACCACTTGGCTATGGCACCGTGACGGAGAAGGAGGGATTTGAACCCTCGCGCGGCTATTAACCGCCTACACCCTTAGCAGGGGCGCCTCTTCAGCCACTTGAGTACTTCTCCAAATATGCTAAATCAGTCATCTATATTCGTATGTACGCTGTCATCGGGATTAATCCGACGACCGGCCGGATGTAATTATCCGGTTCCTCTGCCAAGACTGCGCAAGTGCTATTATACAAGACGTATTTTTGTTTGTCAATCATCAAAGAGGAACAATCGGAAAATTTCCTGACGGAAATTTTCCGACCGCGATATTTTTATTCTTCAGTAGTCTCTTCGGGCTCTTCTGCCTCTTCAATTACTTCCTCTGCTTCGTTTTCCGCGTCAGCCTGCTCGTCGCCTTCGTCGTCATTATCGTCGTCTCGCACTTTGGCAATTCCGGCTACTACGGCTCCCTCGTCCAGGTTAATAAGCTTTACTCCGGATGCGTACTGACTGTAAACGGAAATATCCGAAACCTTCATGCGGATGAGAATGTTCTCACTGCTTATGATCATGATCTCGTTTTCTTCCTCTACCGCCTTGGCGCCTACCAGAGGACCTGTCTTTTCTACGATATTGTAGCACTTAAGGCCCATTCCGCCGCGCTTCTGTCTCTTGAACTCGTCGAGCGCGGTGCGCTTTCCGATACCGTTCTCTGAAACGAAGAGCATGTATGTTCCCTGTGCATCCAACTGCATGCCTATGATTTCATCACCATCCGCCAGCTTCATGCCGCGCACTCCGGATGCGGACCTGCCCATGGACCTGACGTCGTTCTCGTTGAATCTTATGCACTTGCCCTTTCTGGAAACAATGAATACATCACGGTCTCCATCGGTAAACTTAACCTCTATGAGCTCATCGTCTTCCCTGAGAGATATGGCAATAAGTCCGTTCTTGTGGATATTCTTAAATGCCGCTACGGGCGTCTTCTTAACCACACCCTTCCTCGTGGCCATCATTACGAATTGATCCTCGTCCACGTCATGAACCGGGATAACAGCGGAAATCTTTTCATCAGGCAGTAGATTTATCAGGTTAATAATCGCCACTCCGCGGGAATTCCTGCCCGCCTCGGGTATCTCATAAGCCTTGAGCCTGTAAGCCCTTCCCATATTGGTAAAGAAGAGCAGATAGTCGTGGCTCGAGGTCATGAAGAGCTCCTCGATGTAGTCCTCGTCCAGTGTGGACAGGCCCTTAATGCCGCGTCCGCCCCTGTTCTGAGCCTTGAACGTGTCGGAAGTCATTCTCTTTATGTATCCCATATTGGTCATGGTGATGACGTTGTTCTGCTCGGGGATGAGGTCCTCGGTGGAGATGTCATACACATCGAATCCAATCTGGGTGCGCCTGTCGTCGCCGAACTTATCAGCAATAACGAGCATCTCGTCTCGGATAACTCCCAGAAGGAGCTTCTTATCTGCGAGGATAGCCTTATACTCGGCAATCTTCTTCAACAGCTCGGCATGCTCCTCTTCGATCTTCTCCCTCTCCAAACCGGTGAGTGCGCGAAGACGCATGTCGACGATGGCCTGTGCCTGAGCCTCCGAAAGGCCGAACCTCTCTATCAGCTTCTGCTTGGCCTCGGCCGTATTCTTACTGCTCCTTATGAGCTCGATCACCTCATCGATGTTGTCGAGTGCAATGAGCAATCCCTGCAGGATATGGTCTCTCTCCTCGGCCTTGTTGAGGTTAAACTGGGTACGGCGGGTAACCACCTCTTCCTGGTGGATGAGGTAGTACTTCAACACGTCGAGAATGCTAAGCACCTTAGGCTCATTGTTTACCAGGGCGAGCATATTCACGCCGAAGGTATCCTGGAGCTGGGTATGCTTGTAGAGCTGATTGAGCACCACGTTGGGATTCACATTGGCACGAAGCTCGACAACCACCCTCATTCCGGACCTGTCGGACTCATCTCGAAGTGCCGTAATTCCGTCAATCTTCTTATCCCTGTGAAGCTCGCCTATTTTCTCAACCAAGCGCGCCTTATTAACCATGAAGGGAAGCTCGGTAATAACAATTCTGTTCTTTCCGTTCTGCATGGGCTCGATGTCGGTAACGCCGCGCACGCGAACCTTTCCGCGGCCCGTCCTGTATGCATCTTCTATGCCCTTCCTTCCGAGAATGATTCCACCCGTGGGGAAGTCCGGTCCCTTTATGATTTCCATAATCTCCTCGATGGTGGTTTCCCTGTCCTCCTCGATTTGATTATTTATCATCTTCACGGCAGCATTAATAGTCTCCCTGAGGTTGTGGGGAGGAATATTGGTGGCCATACCAACCGCGATACCCGTGGTTCCGTTAACCAGGAGGTTCGGATAACGCGAAGGAAGAATGGTGGGCTCCTTCTCAGTCTCGTCGAAGTTCGGCATGAAGTCGACGGTATTCTTGTCGATGTCCGCCAGAAGCTCCATGGAAATCTTCGTAAGTCGAGCCTCGGTGTATCGCATTGCTGCGGCGCCGTCGCCGTCGACCGATCCGAAGTTACCGTGTCCGTCTACCAGAGGATACCTGGTGGACCAATCCTGCGCCATATTTACCAATGCTCCGTATATAGAGCTGTCGCCGTGGGGATGATATTTACCCATGGTATCGCCGACAATACGGGCACACTTACGATGTGGCTTATCCGGACCATTGTTCAGCTCTATCATGGAGTACATGATTCTTCGCTGAACCGGCTTAAGACCATCTCTTACATCTGGGAGAGCCCTGGACACTATTACGCTCATCGCGTAGTCGATGTAGGAAATCTCCATGGTCTTCTGCAGATCCACCTCGTTTATTTTGTCAAATACTACTTCGTCATCCATCTATGATGCTCCTAATCTTCTGATTCGGATTGCTCCGACTGAATTAAATATCCAGGTTCTGTACATACTTGGCGTTCGCCTCGATGAATTCCCTACGGGGCTCCACCTGATCGCCCATCAATGTGGTAAACGTCCTGTCTATGGTTGCCGCCGTCTCCTCGTTGTAAACGACCCTCTTGAGGATACGTCTCTCGGGATCCATAGTGGTCTCCCAGAGCTGCTCGGCATCCATCTCTCCAAGACCCTTATATCTCTGAATCTTGTTGTTGCTGTCACGGCCTACTTCCTTTATGATTCCGTTCAGCTGTTCGTCCGAATACGCATACCACACCTTTTTATTTTTCTCCAGCTTATAGAGAGGGGGAGTAGCCAAATACACGTATCCCTGCTTTATAAGCTCCGGCATGAATCTGTAGAGGAACGTGAGCAGAAGCGTGGAAATGTGCGCTCCGTCCACGTCCGCATCGGTCATGATAATGATCTTGTGATACCTAAGTTTGGTGATATCGAAGTCATCGTGTATGCCCGTGCCAAAAGCCGTAATCATCGACTTAATCTCTTCGTTCGCATAGATTCTGTCGAGCCTGGCCTTCTCAACATTAAGTATCTTTCCTCGAAGGGGAAGAATCGCCTGAGTATCTCGGCTCCTGGCCGTCTTCGCCGAACCTCCCGCGGAATCTCCCTCGACGAGATAAATCTCGCACTTGGAAGGATCGTTATTTGAACAATCCGCCAGCTTTCCGGGAAGCGAGAGTCCGTCGAGCGCCGACTTGCGCCTGGTGAGCTCGCGTGCCTTTCTGGCCGCATCCCTCGCCCTCTGTGCCAATATGGATTTCTCCAAAATCACCTTGGCAGTGGAAGGATTCTGCTCCAAATATATCTTAAGATGCTCGCAGAGCACACTGTCGACCGCCGTCCTGGCCTCGCTGTTTCCAAGCTTCTGCTTCGTCTGACCCTCGAACTGAGGATTCTCGATCTTTACGCTGACGATGGCCGTCAATCCCTCTCGAATATCCTCACCCGTAAGGTTCTCCTCGCTGTCACGAAGAAGCTTGTTTGCGCGGGCGTATTCGTTGAAGGTCTTGGTCAGAGCCCTCCTGAATCCCTCGAGATGGGATCCGCCCTCGGGTGTGGTTATGTTGTTTACGAAACTGTATGTGGACTCGGTGTAAGAATCATTGTGCTGCATAGCCAGCTCGACCTTAACGTTATCCCTCTCACCCTCGCAATAAAATACATCATCGTAGAGGGGCTGCTTGCTCCTGTTTATGTATGTAACAAACTCGCTGATACCGCCCTCGTAATGGAAATCGCTCTCCCTTACGGGATCTACCCGAAGGTCCTTAATCCTGATGCGCAGACCTTTCGTCAAAAAGGCCATCTCACGCAGGCGCGTCTGTAGAATCTCGTAATCGAAGACTGTCTCTTCGAAAATCTCTCCATCGGGGTGGAAGACAATCTTGGTGCCCGTTACATCATCATCGTACTCACCAATAATCTCAACGTCGCAAAGGGTCTTTCCTCTGGAATACTCCTGGTGGTGTATTTTTCCGTCTCTCTTTACCCATACCTCGAGATGCGAGCTGAGGGCATTTACAACGGATGCACCTACGCCGTGAAGTCCTCCGGAGACCTTGTACCCTCCTCCTCCGAACTTTCCACCGGCGTGAAGCACTGTAAATACCACCTCAAGCGCAGACTTTCCTGCCTTGTGATTTATTCCTACGGGAATTCCTCGACCGTTATCTATTACAGTCACGGAATTGTCCTCATTGATTTCCACATCGATGGTGTCGCAGAATCCGGCCAGAGCCTCGTCCACGGCATTGTCCACTATCTCATATACAAGGTGATGCAAGCCTCTCGACGAGGTGCTGCCTATATACATACCGGGCCTTTTGCGTACCGCTTCAAGGCCCTCCAATATCTGTATTTGATCTGCACCGTATTCGTTTGCCATTATTATCTCCTCTGCCACTGCTTCATCCGGTAACCCTTTTTATTCTGCCTTCGGTTACCTCATATATTCTGTCTACCGGAACTCTGTTTTTAACAAAATCATCCATTCCGGTACAAGTTATCAACGTTTGAATGTTATTAATGTACTTTAAAAGCAACTCCTGCCGTTGAGAATCGAGCTCAGAAAGCACATCGTCCAACAGCAGTACCGGCTCCTCCGATGTCTGAATCTTAATGAGCTCTATCTCCGCCAGCTTAAGTGACAACGCGCTGGTCCTCTGCTGCCCCTGAGATCCGTACTTTCTCATGTCCGTCCCCATGCTCTTCACACACAAATCGTCCCTGTGCGGACCGGCATGCGTCTGGCAAAACCTCTTATCCCTCTCCCTGTTTTCCTTAAGGGTTCGGGCAAAATCATCCTTGGAAACGCTCTTTTCGTAGATTATTTCCAGAGATTCCTTACCTGCCGTTATATCGGAGTGAATGGGTTTGGTTATTTCATTGAGTTTCTCGACGAACTCCTCCCTGCTCTCAATAATCTGAGAACCATAGTTGACGAGCTGCTCATCCCATATCTCCAGAGTATTCTCCAAATCCGGATTATTATATAAGTCCTTGAGGAGCTGTGTCCTCTGCTCGAGGACTTTATTATACATACCCAGCCTGTGAAGGTATATACGGTCTAATTGACATAACTCGGTATTAAGAAACCTGCGCCTCTCCGCCGGACCGTTCTTAATTATCGACAAATCCTCCGGAGAAAAAACCACGACCTTCAATGTGCCGTACATGTCGCTGGCCTTCTTCACCGGCACCTTGTCTACGGCAATTCCCTTGGTCTTATTCTTCTTGAGATGGATGTCAATCTCGTGCTCACGGCTGTCTTTTTCTATGACAGCCCTAATATGAGACTCATCACAACCGAATCTTATCATCTCGCGATCCTTACTCCCCCTGTGGGAAGTGGTGGTCGCCGCCAGATACACGGCCTCCAGAATGTTTGTCTTTCCCTGGCCGTTGTTTCCGAAAAGGATATTGGTATTTCTGTCGAATTCTATTTCCAGATCTTCATAATTCCTGAAGTCTCTGAGAGTCAATGACTTTATGTTCATGAATTCTCTATGAGGTATGTTTCCCCGTTAAAAGTGAATTCATCGCCGGGAACCAGCTTCTTTCCCCTCTGGGTGCAAACCTCCCCGTTGACCGATACCTCTCCTTCTCCAATGAGAAATTTGGCCTCTACTCCGCTGGATACCTGGCCGGAAAGCTTCATCGCTTGTCCCAGCTTTATGTATGAATCTTTTATAAAGACCTTTTCCATTCGTAATTCCTCAAATATTTACAGGCAATACCATGTACTGATATGTCTGGCTTTCGTTCTTAATGAAACAGGGATATCTGGCATCTCCCATGTAGAATGTAACGTTCTCGTCTTCTACTACGTTGAGAACATCCATGAAAAATGAGGGATTAAAGCCAATCTTCAGGTTCTTTCCCTGCTTCTCTATCTCGATTTCTTCCTCAAGTCCGCTCTCCGCGGTCTTAAGCTCTATCTTCAGTGAATTTTCGCTTATATTCATGATGATGGGCTTCTTATTTCCGCTTCTGGAAATCATAACAGCCCTTCTCATGCAATCCTGCATATGCTTCTTGGAAACCGTGAAAGTGGTCTCGAAGTCATTCACTATCATCCTCTGAATATCAATGAACTCGCCCTCAATAAGCCTGGTCACCACCGTGGTCTCATCGAAGAGGAACATCATGTGATTGCTGCTGAAGAACAGCTGAACAATCTCATTGTCGTCGTCCTTCAATATCTTCATGAGCTCGTTAAGTGTCTTGGCGGGTACTATAACGCTGCGGTTTTCGTAATTGTCGTTCAGATTGATCCTGCGGAGAGCGAAGCGGTGGCCGTCAATGGAGCTAACCTGAAGGCTGTTCTCCTTGATTGCGAACTGCTCTCCTCCCATCGCCGGATTAGTCTCGGACTCAATGGTGGAGAAAATGGTCTGCCTGATGATTTCCTTCAGGGCAAACTGCGAAATCTCTACGCCATTCTCCTGCTCAATCTGAGGCAGGTAGGTGAAATCCTCGCCGGATCTTCCAAAGGTATCTACCTTTACACCGTCACCAACTATCTCCACTGCCTGGTTGTCATTGGTGGTCATTACAATGCTTGTCTGTACATCGTTGAGAGAATGGATTATCTCCTCAAATCTCTTTGCGTCTACAGCTATGGTTCCTTCTTCATGGATGGTTCCGTTAAGATAGGTTTCTATTCCCAGGGAATTATTATTAGCCGTAAGCTTTATCTCATTATCATATGCAGTAATCAATATGCATTGCATGATAGTGGCTGTGGACCTGACGGCCACGGCCTTGCTTACTATAGATATTGCAGCTGAGAAGTCAGCCTGACTGCATTCAATTTTCATTTGGGATAACTCCTTTCTCCCTTGTCAGTGATCTGTGCCAATTAATTATCTATTATTACTAAGTAGTATATAGTAATAGGGGCTGTGGATATGTCGATAACTCCCACACCGCCATGTTTTAGAGGATTTCAATGAATTGTTAAATGTGAAATTCCTGTTGGTTATCCTTTTAAAAGCCTCTTAAATATCAAAACAGCTGTGGATAAAATCAGGGGCTCAATATTTTCTGAAGAACTTCTATGTCGGTTTTCAACTGCTGGTCAGTGGATAACTCTTTCTCAATCTTCTCAATGCCGTGATGAATGGTGGAATGATCCTTACCCATTACGCTTCCTATGTTTTCAAGGGAAGAGTCCGTCATATGACGACAAAGGTACATGGCTATCATTCTGGGCCTGGCAATGGCATTGGTCCTCTTCTTCGATAAGAGCTCCGCCCGAGTGAGGTGGAAATGCTCACATACGGTGTCAATTATGAAGTCCGGAGTGATGTTTCTATTCTCCTGGGGCGAGATTAAGGATTCGAGCTCTTTCTTAGCTACTTCCATGGTAATGGGAGTGTTTGTAAGCTTCGAAAACGCAAGCAGCTTGTTGAGTGAACCTTCCAGCTCTCGAATGTTGGCTGTGACATTCGTGGCTATATAGTTCAATATGTCATCGTCCAGCTTGAAGCCGTCAGTCTCCTCTTTTCTGCGCAATATGGCCATCCTGGTCTCATAATCAGGGGCATTGATATTCACCATAAGTCCCCATTCCAGGCGTGTTCGAATTCTCTCTTCGAGACGCTGAAGATCTTTGGGGGGCTTATCGGATGTGATAACAATCTGTTTTTTGGCAATGTGCAGCTCATTAAAGGTGTGGAAAAACTCCTCCTGTGTTGAGTCCTTTCCTATTATAAACTGTATGTCGTCTATGAGCAGCGCATCAACATTCCGATACTTATCGCGGAATTCCTGGTTCTTGTTGTTCTTTATGGCTTCTATAAGCTCGATGGTAAATTTCTCGGAAGAGACATATCTCACAACAGCTGAGGGATTGGCCGTCTTGATGTAATGGGCAATCGACTGCATTAGATGAGTCTTACCGAGACCAACGCCTCCCCATAAAAAAAGAGGATTATAAGCCTCTCCGGGAGATTCGGCAACAGCCAGTGATGCTGAATGAGCCATTGTGTTATTACTTCCAACCACGAAGGTATCGAATGTATAGTTAGGATTAAGACTTAAATTTTCGCTTTGGTAAGAAGAAGTTACCTTATTATTAATGTAGGAACTCTTTTCTTTATCCTCTTCTACTATGAACTCGAGATCATACAGTGTACCGGTCATTTCCTTAATAGATACCTGAAGAGGCTCGGTATATTTCTTTATAATGTAATCCAGAACTGTCTGATTGTCCTTTGGAACAAGAATTTTTATCAACCTGTCTTCAACTGAGTAAGGCTCAAGGGGCTTCAACCAGTTATTGAAGGATGAATCAGTAAGTTCGAATTCTGTCTTGGCGAAGGACAATATGTCCTGCCATTTCTGCTTTATTTGCTCCATTGCAACTCCCAATTAGTCGTAATTATCCATGTATAATAATACCTTATTTGGTAGGTAAATTCAATGAAAAACTAAGAGAGGGGGTTTGTGCAAAACTTTGACAACTTTTTACAAATTTATTAACATAGCAATCGCGTAAAATGTGTGTTTTAAGTGAAAAATTTGAAAAACCCAAAGAGTTATCAACAATTTATCCACAAAATGGGGATAAGTTATGTAAAGCTAAAAATTTTATAAAATTATATTTCGAAAAAATTAAGGGATTAAATGTGTGATTTTCCTTGACTTGAGGGGATTGTACTAATATAATGGGATTTGATGTTTTGACTACATACGAAATCAATTACTATTAATAACGAGTAAAGGAGGTGTAGACGTGAGTAAAATGACATATCAGCCTAAGAAGCTTCAGAGGGCTCGTGTACACGGTTTCCGTTCAAGAATGAGTACAGCAGGCGGCCGCAAGGTTTTAGCAGCAAGAAGACTCAAGGGAAGAAAGAAGCTTACGGTATAAGAACATAAGACCACCAACGTGGTCTTTTTGTTTCTGTCCAATTATTGGCCTATGCAAGAAGGATTAAAGAAGAATTCCGAGTTCAGTCGGGTATACGAAACGGGAAAGTCCGTTGCTTGCCGGGATCTGGTTCTTTATAAGAAGGAAAACGATCTCCCGTACAACAGACTTGGAATATCGGTGAGTAAGAAGGTGGGAAACAGTGTTGTTCGCCACCGCGTTAAAAGACTCATAAGGGAATCCTATAGACTTAACCGTGAAATCATTGAGAAGGGATATGATCTGGTTGTAATAGCCAGACCCAATGCCAAGGGCGAGGGCTATGATCAGATCTGCAAATCCCTGTTGTATCTGTGTAAGAAGCACGGACTCATGAGGAAGAGTGGTGAAGTATGATTAAAACTTTGATTATTCGCTGTATAAGGCTCTATCAAAAATATCTTTCTCCTTTAAAGACCACTAAGTGTCCCTACACACCGACCTGTTCGGCTTACGCATTGGAAGCCGTTCAAAAACATGGGGCAATTAAAGGGTCTCTTTTGGCTATCTGGAGGATTCTCAGATGTAATCCCTTCTCGCACGGAGGGTATGATCCTGTTCCTTAAAGGAGATAAAAGGTATCATTGGAGGGAATTTTAGTGTTTTCTACGACGATTATTGCCACTGCATATGTAGGAACTTTCAAGATCTTCGGCTATATCGCCATGGGTCTTGGATGGATAATGAATCTTCTCTACGAAGGTTTATGTGCCATTGGAATTAATAACATCGGTATAACCATTGTAATTCTTACAATTCTTATTTATACTGCCATGTTGCCCCTTACATATAAGCAGCAGAAGTTCTCGCGTCTGTCGAGAAAGATGTCACCCGAGCTTAAGGCTCTTCAGGAAAAATATAAGGGAAAGAGAGATCAGGCTTCTCAGCAGGCTATGATGGAAGAGCAGCGTGAGATTTACGACAAGTATGGTATTTCTCCTACAGGAAGCTGCCTTCAGTCCTTTATTTCTATTTTGGTTTTGTTCCCCCTTTACAGGGTTATTTCGAATGTTCCGGCATATGTTACCAGGGTTAAAGAGACCCTCATGCCTGCCGTTGATGGAATTATGTCGACCGATGACTATCAGTCGGTATTCGACAGCGTGGTTAGCGAATTCGGTATTTCTCTTTCGAATATCGGTGTTAAGACCACGGAGATTTCCAGCTTAACGGAAACCACGGATATTCAGAACAGAATTGTTGATATTCTTTATAAGTGCTCTCCCGCAAACTGGGATACTCTTATTGCTACTTTCCCCTCGGTAGACCTTACGTCTGTCGAAGAGGCATTCAGCAATATTAACACCTTCCTGATGATTAATGTAACATACTCTCCTCAGTATTCCTTCATGAACGGAATAAAGACCGGAGATGTTGTACTTATTATCTTTGGATTGTTGATTCCCATACTGGCAGCACTCAGCCAGCTGATCAACCTCAAGCTCATGCCGCAGGTCGGAAATGGCGACGATGCCATGGAAAGACAGATGAAGATGATGAACTATATGATGCCTTTGATGTCATTGTTCTTCTGCTTCACTCTTCCCTTTGGACTTGGTATTTACTGGATTGTGGGTGCACTTATTCGAAGCGTTTATCAATTTTTCCTCAATAAACACTTTGATAAAATTGATCTTAATGATATTATTGAAGCGAACCGTGAAAAGGCCGCCAAGAAGAAGGAGAAGAGAGGTATTAACATCGAGAAGATGCAGCAGGCAGCTCGTCTTAATACCAAGACTCTTAAGTCTTCATCCATGACCGAGGAGGAGAGGGAAGAACTCCTCGCGAAGGCCGATGAGATTAAGAAAAATGCTCAGCCCGGAAGTTTGGCTGCCAGGGCAAATATAGTTAGGGAATTTAATGAAGGAATAAAGAAATAGAGGTGGATTATGGACTACATCGAAGTATCCGGAAAGACAATTGACGATGCCATCACCGAGGCGTTGGTTCAGCTCGGAACTACCAGTGATAAGTTAGAGTACGAGGTAGTGGAGCAGGGAAGCAGCGGATTCCTTGGAATTGGAAATAAGGAAGCTACCATTCGCGCCCGCAAGAAGGGCGGTCCCGAGGAGGATGCTAAGGCATTTCTCGCAGATATCCTTAAGTGCATGGATGTAAATGCTGAGATCAATACCTCCATGGACGAAGTCGAGAATTCAATGGATATCGACATCGAGGGAGATGGAATGGGTATTCTCATCGGTAAGAGAGGTCAGACTCTTGACGCTCTTC
>JAILAS010000158.1 GCA_024681495.1 Eubacterium sp.
TATGTCCATGCCCAGCTTCACCGCTCCCAGCGAGGAGTACAGGTGGGACCTGAAGAAGTTGGCCAGATTGAACTTCGATTCGGCCGTCCTCACGAAGAGGGGGCGGCCCTCGTTAACGTGGGTAATTCCCTCGCCCGAGTAGTATCCGTAGGAAAGGAGTCCTCCGCAGTCGTCGTCGCCCTTGAGCGAGTTCTCGTAGAGGAGGGTGAACACGTCGCCCATATCCATTTTATTGCCCGACAACGCGGCAAACTCGGAGAAGAGCGAAACCCATGCGTTCAGGTCGCTCGTGCCGTTGTTGGCGTGAGCCATCGCCACGGGATATCCCTCCGGGGTGGTGACCATGTCGATCTCCCTGTAGAGCTTCGAGAGCGACTTCTCCAGAACCGCCATGGCGAACGTGCTGGTGCCCGCCGAGACGTTGGCCGTGCGGGGCGAAACCGCGTTCGTGGCCGCCATTCCCGTGCCCGCGTCTCCCTCGGGGGGACACAGGGGAATGCCCGGCTTAAGATTCCCGGAGTCATCCAGAAACGCCGCGCCCTCCGCAGTGAGCGTGCCGGCGTTTTCGCCGGCAACGAGGACCTTCGGGAGTACGTCGCGCAGCTTCCAGGAGTAGCCCCTGCCGGCAATAAGCTCGTCGAACTTATCGACCATACCCTGATCGTAGTCGTGCGCGTCGGAGTCCACGGGGAAGATGCCGGAGGCGTCTCCAATTCCCGTCACCTTCTCACCGGTGAGAACGCGATGGATGTAGGAATCCAGCGTCGTTACGAAGTCTATGTCCTTAACGTGGGGCTCGTTGTCGAGTATCCTCTGGTAGAGGTGCGCGATGGTCCAACGCAGCGGGATGTTAAAGTCGAACAGCTCCGTCAGCGCGTCCGCAGATGCCTGGGTGTTCGAGTTCCTCCACGTCTGGAAGGGCGAAAGGAGCGTCCCTTCCTTATCAAAAGCCATGTAACCGTGCATCATGGCGGAAATTCCGATGCCGCCGACTGTGGTTAACATAACTCCGTATTCCCTCTCCACGTTTTCGCGAAGGGATGCGTAGCACCCCTTCACACCGGCGTGGATCTCATCCAGTGAATACGTCCATATTCCGTCCACCAGGGAGTTCTCCCAGTCGGAGAATCCCATGGCCAGGACCTTTCCGCCCAGGTCCGTGAGGACGGCCTTTATTCGGGTGGAACCGAGCTCTATGCCCAGAGCGGTCTTACCCGAGGAGATTATTTCCTTTACTTCCATGACAGTCTACCCCTTCCATCAGCCGATAACGACGAGCTCGGTCCCGGTGAGCCTGGCGAAAAGCTCGATGTCTGCGCGCGTGAGCGCAGTGGAAACCACGGAGTGATGCGCTCCTCCGGCCTTGATCCACTCGGATGTGCCGGTGGCAAAGTCGGGCTTGTGGCGATACATGATGCGCGCAACGGGAAGATTGGGCATGGGCTCGGGCTGCTTAACCAGCTCGATGTCCGCGCAGATGATGCGGAACCTGTCTCCCATGTCGACCATGGTCACCTGGATGCCGTCTCCTGTCACGCCGTCGAATACGAGGCGGGCGGGATCCTCCTTATTGCCAATGCCGAGGGGATGAACCTCGATCATGGGCTTGGAAGCCGCGAACGAAGGCGGTACCTCGAGCATGTGGGACGCGAGCTCGAGCTCCTGTCCCTCTGTGAGGTCGTATGTGTAGTCCTCGATGAATCCGGTGGCACCGGGGAGTCCCTCCGCCATCTTCATGAGAACGGCCGAAAGCGCGCTGGTCTTATAGTCTCCCTCGGGTCCGAATCCTATGCCCTGCCCCATGAGGTCCTGGGCGGCAATGCCGGGGAGCTGACGGAGTCCGTAGAGGTCCTGGAAGGTATCGGCGAAAGCGCCGATGCCGTTCTCGTCGAGGAACTTCTTGATGCCGACCTCGTACTTAGCCTGCTCGCGAACGGCTGCCACATTGTCGGTATTCATGGTGTACTTGCTCTCGTACTCGGCCATCTGAGCGTCGATTTCGGCCTCCGTAACGGCATCGATCTTAGCAACCACCGATCCGAGCGCGAAGTAGTTGCACTCCCATCCGTACCTGATCTGGCTCTCTACCCTGTCGCCGTCGGTAACGGCCACTTCCCTCATGTTGTTGCCGAAGGAGGCTACCTTGAGGTTGCGCGAGAACGCAATCGCATTTGCCACGCGAGCGAAACGCTTCATCTCGGAAACCACGCGATCGTGCTTGTAGAATCCCGCGATAACCTCGTGGGGGATGCCCATCCTGGCCACGATGAATCCGTACTCCCTGTCGCCGTGGGCGGCCTGGTTCAGGTTCATGAAGTCCATATCGATCTTATCGTAAGGCAGCTTCTCGTTTGCCTGTGTATGGAGATGAAGCAGAGGCTTGCGGAGCTCCTGCAGGCCCTTGATCCACATCTTGGCGGGCGAGAAGGTATGCATCCAGGTGATAACTCCGACGCAGTCGTCGTCGCACTGTGCCTTCCTCATGTTGGCAATGCAGGTGGGCGAATCCTCCACCGTGGGAAGAAGCTCGACGGTCACGATGTCGCCGAGTTTCTCGTTAAAAAACGCCGTCATCTCAGCCGCGTCGGCCGCTACCTGCTTAAGGCATTCCTCTCCGTAAAGATCCTGACTTCCTACAATAAAATACAGCTTAGACATTTCTACATCTCCTTTTTCTCTATAAATAACAATAGCCCGATACAGAGTATCGCTGCCTTTAAAGTATATCATACCTGACAGCTCGCTGTACCGGGCTCGCCCGCTCATATTATGGTTAATTTTTACGGTATTGTGACTATTTTTTACGCAAGTCTGAAGCTCCAAAATCAGGGCCTGTACCTGTACTTCGCGCTCCAGGCGGAGTAGTATTTCACCCCGGAGACCTTCCTGTACGCCCTCACCTTTATCGTGGCGGTCTTCCCCTTCTTAAGGTGCTTTATCAGCTTGCTAACCCTGCTGCTTCCCTTCGCCCAAACCGTGTAGGTCTTCGAACCGACGGTGTACCTGACCTGGTATCCCGTCACCTTGCCGTTCTTATCCCAGGTCACCTTCGCCTTCGAATACGACGAGCCGCTCCGCGACACCGAGGAGATGTCAGGCCTGTCCAGGCACTTGCAGTACTTCCCGGTGTGACTGAGATAGCCGGTCTTCCAGGTCCCCGAGTTTACATAACATGCCTGGACCGAATAGTGGTATCCCTTTCCGTTAGACACCGACTCGTCCGTAAACGAGCGGTCGCTCATGTCGGATACCCCCACCAGCCTCCAGATGCCGTTTTTCCCCTGCTTCCTGTATATCCGGTAGCGATTGGCGCCCATGACCTTAGACCAGGAGACGTATATCCCCTCCGAAGTGTTTTTCACAGTCTTAATCTTCGGCACGGCGAGCCTGTATACGGAGACCGTAGAGGACCAGTCGCCCGTGCTCGTGGAGGAGTTCGCCCTGACCCTGTACATCCCCGAGTACCCGGATGAGACTCCCTTATCTATGTAGGAAGTGGCGGTAATCCCGTTTGCAATGGTCGTCCACGACCCCACCCCCTTATAGCGCTGCAATGTGTATGAAACGGCACCCGACGCCCTGCGCCAGCTGAGCTTCACCCCGTTCTGCGCATTGGCGGCCACGGTGAACCACGTGGGCGCCAGCTGTGTCGTCACCGTGACGGCGGCGGACGCCACCCGTCCGGTCACCGACGACCTTATGACGTAGGTCACGGTCTGTCCCACCGACAGCGAGCTGTCCACGTACGAGGTGGTGGAGCTCGAGAGCGTGGCTATCGTCTCGTAGCCGCTGGAAGTGCTGTCGGAGCTGCGGCAAAGGAGATAGGTCCCGTTGTCCGGCGTCTGAGTGGGCGCGGTCCACGAGAGGTGAACCGTGGTGGCCGGCTCCTCCGAATCCAGCGTCGCCTTAAGCGATGTGGCCGAGCACGAAAGGGCCGACGCCGAATCGTCGGTATACGCCTTTATGACGAAATTTCCGCCGCCCGACGCGCCGCTCCTTGCGGATATCGGGTACCAAACGCCCGTGTCCCTGTAGAAACTGGTGTTTTGCTCCACGCTTACCGTCGAGATATACGTGGTGTTTCCGGAGCTGTCAGTCCCCGACATGCCGTACTCCCAGTCGAGGCCGGCCTCAGCATCGGTCTTCACTATTACCGAAAAGCGCTCACCGGGCTCGAGCTGGATCGACGTGCCCAGGTCCACGCTGACGTATCCGGCGTACGTCTGGGTCCCCTCCACGGTGCACGCGAGGAATCCGCTGTCTGGATTTCCTCCCTCGGGCACGTTCTTGTAGACGCTCACCTCGTAGTCGCTCCCCGCCTCCTCGATCATGAATCCGACCTTGTCGAGGACCTGGTAGTTCGCATCGTCGGAGGTGGTGAAGACGTTGGCGGCCGTCTGCTTATAGGAAAGGTCCGACACGTTCGTGCCGTCCAGCTGATAGTTGTTGTCGTGCTCGTCGCCCTCTTCCTCGCCCAGAAAAACGTAGAAGTACTTGAGGGGCATGGTGTCCGATACATATCCGACCGACTGCTCCTCGTAGGAAACCCAGAAGTAGCTCTCGTAGGACTGCCCGGCGGTGGAGGACCAGCTGTTTCGTACCAGCCAGGCTCCGTCGGACTTGGGCCTGTGCGACGAGTTGAAGTTCGAGGCGGAGAAGTCGTCGTCCCAGCCCACAATGGCGATGCCGTGGTCAGCTCCGTCCACTCCGTAGTAGTAGCAGTTGTTGGTCTCGTCGTAGGTGGTGCTCCTCACCTCGTCCGAGGACAGTGAATTGGCCCACATCGACGTGGCGACCGCGCCGTACTTGACTATCATCTGCTTGACTATGTTCGCATCGTCGAAGTCGTCCTGCGCAATGCTGAACACGTACGCGTTGTCCACGTGGAACGAAGAGTACGAGTAGGCGTAGCTCCCGTCTATTCCGGAGTCTATGGCCGTGGCCGCATTGCTGTACGGGTAGACGCTCTCCTCGCACACGCCCACCCACCTGGTGGTGAGGGCGATGGCCTGGAAGAAGTTCCCTCCGACAGAGAATATGTTATTCACTTTGGAGCTGTTGTAGGGATTGTACACGATTTCATCGCCGGACGTGCCGCCCAGGGGGTCGGTCGCCGTGGTGTAGTCGAACCACGCGAGCAGAAGCTCGTTATAATCTACGGACGAGTCCTCAATGCCCAGGCTGACCCTGGAGAACTCGAGCGATGCCATGGTGCCGAACGCCCAGCAGTCGCCGTAGTCGCCCTGATTCCTGGTGGACGGCATCGGGGTGTTGGCCAGATTGTCGTAATTAACGGAGTTATACGCGCTGTCCGAAGCCGAGGCCGACGTGTCCTCGAAGAGGGTCTCGTCGGTGGCCGCAGCGCTCTTAAGGGAGACAGAGTACTCCCCCTTCGGTTCGAATTCAACAAATCCGCTTTCGGACACGGGCGCGGCGTCTGAGCCCGCGGTGTCCGCCGCGGCATTTATGTATGTGAATCCCCCGGCGGCCAGCGCCGCCGAAAGAATCAGCGTTGATATTTTAAGTAAAGATTTCTTCATGTTATCCCCCGGCTCTTCGCCTGTGCCGTCGATGTCGGGAAGTCATAACTCCCCTTGTTGTATCGGAGGAAAACCGAAGAAAATGAACCCCAGCTATTTTTTCATAATCCACAGATTCGTGTCGCACTCGGTGGAGATGCCGGACACGCTCGAGGACTCGCTGTACTGCCAGAACGAGAACGCATACGGGCTCTGCGGAATGCTCTCGTAGTCCGCATACCACATCGTATAGTCCGCCAATTCGCCCATATCCAGTGTATAGGCCTCCCAGTACATGTTGGCGTAGACGCCGGAGTCGTAGCCCGAATTCTCGATGGTCTCGCAGAAGATCTTCGCATTGGCCGTAAATTGTTCCCCGGATACATCGTCGGTCCTCGCCTCGTCATCCGATATATTCTCCGGATCGAAGAACACCGGCAGCTCGGGGTCCAGGCCCTCCCTCTCGAGGAGCGATATCACGAACTGAGCCTCCTCAAGCGCCTCGTCCTCGTTTATCGCCTGCGAGAAGAAGTAAAACCCGACCTTCAGCCCTGCTGCCTTCGCCTGCGCAGCATATTCGGCGAACTTCTCGTCCTCGTTCAGAGAGCCCTCCTCGCCGTAGCCCCTGTATCCGACACGGATAATGGCGAAGGTATAACCATCGGCCCGTACGGTCTCCCAGTCGATGTCGCCCTGGTGGTAGGACACGTCCACCCCCATCCACGAGGTGTAGGTATCGTCTTCATAGGACGCATCGCTCCCGTCCACGACGAAAAGGCTCTCATCATAGGGGCAAAGAGCCGCCGCCATATCCAGGTAAGCCTCATAACTGTTACCAAGGACGTCTCTAAATGTAAATATGCTTTGGGATGACGCATCGGAAGAGGCGGCGGAGTCTCCCGAGGAACCCGATCCGCAGCCGCAGCCGGCGATAAGAAGGCAGCCGGCCAGCAATGCGCCCATTAGGATTATTGAAATATTTCTTTTCATGTGTAGTGGTTATCTCCCTTTTTTCGGGGTTTTTCTCTTTGGACAAAAAGAAAACCTCCCCGGTGGTGAGGCGGGAAGGCTTTCCTGTATGAAATAATGCTAGGGGGATAAGAAGTATGAGCTTCTTTACGTTTATTATAATACGATTTCACCGACTCAAAGTCAAAAAACATTCTCTAAAACAATTATTAAAGTATTATAAACATGCCCGGCCCCCGCAGAGCGCTCCCGCCGGCCTAAATACCGGTCCATATAATAATACCACAAAAGGTCAATCCGGCGGACTGACCCTTCGTGGCGTGAATCATGTATATGGTCTATCCCATGTAGCGAAGTGCTTCGATGGGATTCTTTTTAGCTGCCTTGTTGGCGGGATAGAGGCCGAAGATAACTCCGATGGCCACCGAGAACGCTACCGAAGCCCACACAACTCCCATTGACATGGTGAAGCTAAGGTCGTACTCATTGTTGGCCGCCACTACGGACGCAATCCTTAAGGCTATCCACGAGCCGGCAATACCGATTCCGCATCCCATGAGCGATACCATGAGCGACTCGATGAGGAACTGGAGCATGATGACTCCTCTTCCCGCGCCGATGGCCTTACGGATACCGATCTCCCTGGTTCTCTCGGTAACGGACACGAGCATGATGTTCATGATTCCGATTCCGCCTACCAGAAGCGAAATGGCCGCGATTCCTCCGAGCAGAAGCGCCAGAGTGTTGGTTACGGATTCCATGGCCTCCTCGATGGTGGAGCTGCTCATGATGGAGTACGCATCCTCGTCACCGAAGCGATCGTACAATATGGTCTCCACCGCGGATTCCGTCTCATCCACGTCGACCCCGTCAGCAGCGCTTATGACGATGCTCGAGACCTCGGTGGTAACCGATGAGGACTGACGGATGAGGGTGGTATAGGGGATGTACACCTCGTATACCGAGTTCGTGTCGTCGTCGTCATTCTCGAGGATGCCGACCACGGTGAACGTCGTGCCGTTTATGGATATCTCGGAGCCCACCGCATTGGCGGTCCCGAGGATCTCAGTGGCAATGTCGTAACTGATGACCGCCACGTTGGTGTGATTGTCGTTGTCTATGTTGTATATGAACCTTCCGGTCACCACCTCGAGTCCGGCAATGTCGCCGTAGGACGACGTGGTGCCGTAAACCGTGGCGTCCTCTGAAGTGGAACCGCTCTCCACGGTGAAGCTCTCCTGGCTGAGTGCGGCCACGGCGCCGATGCTGTCGTCGTCGAAAACCTCCTCGACGTCGTCGAGTCTAATAGGCGTGCCGCCGTCGTCGGATATGGTGACCTGCAGGAGGTCAGTGCCCATCGACGAGATGGAGTTCTGCACCGAATCGGTGGTTCCGGAAACGAGCGAGACCAAAACGACCAGTGACATAACACCGATGATGATTCCAAGCATGGTAAGGAACGATCTCATCTTGTTGGAGGCTATTGACTTCCATGCCATCTTAAAAGACTGAAGTACCATCAATCCACCTCCTTAACATGTCCGTCGCGGATCCTTACGCGGCGCGCTGTCTGCTCTGCCACGCCGTCATCGTGGGTGATGAGCACCATGGTGTGTCCCGCCTCGTGAAGCTCGTGGAAGAGTTTCATTATCTCCTCGCCGGTCTTCGAATCCAGGTTACCTGTGGGCTCATCCGCCAGAAACAGCGCGGGCTTGGTGGCAATGGCCCTGGCTATAGCCACCCTCTGCTGCTGTCCGCCGGAAAGCTCCGTGGGCTTATGCTTGCGCCTGGCTCCCAGCTGCACCCTCTCGAGCGCCTCTTCCACCAGCTCGCGGCGCTTTGCCTTGGGCACCTTCTGGTAGATGAGCGGAAGCTCCACGTTCTCCTCTGCGGTAAGGTTACCGATCAGATTGAAGTTCTGGAAAATGAATCCTATCTCTTTGTTTCTTATTCTGGCCAGGTCGTTCTCGGAGTACTCCTCGATGGACTGTCCATTGAGGTAGTAGCTGCCCTCGTCAGCGATATCCAGGCACCCGATGATGTTCATCATGGTGGACTTTCCACTTCCCGAAGGGCCTACAATTCCGACGAACTCGCCTTCGTTTATGGTGAGGGACGCATGATCGAGCGCCCTCACCTGAGTATCTCCAATCTCATAGATCTTCGATACGTCGTCTAACCTGATTATCTC
>JAILAS010000172.1 GCA_024681495.1 Eubacterium sp.
AAAAAGGCGGCGGTCGATAAGTCCTCCGTCGACGACGATTCCACCGGTTCGTCGGATTCGACAGGCTCGTCGGGGAGCTCTGACACATCGTCCAACACGGCCTCGGCCACTGCGGACATAGATACCGAAACGCCGGGTAACTTCCCCTACGCCGACGGCACCTACGAGGGTTCGGCATACGGCTTCGGCGGCGACATAGTGATCGATGTGACCATCAGCAATCAGTACATCTCGAAGATAGAGGTGGTGAGCGCGGACGGGGAGACGCCCAGCTACTTCGAGAAGGCGAAGGCCGTGATCGACAACGTCTTAAGCAGCCAGACCCTCGACGTGGACGCGGTTTCGGGCGCCACCTACAGCTCCGACGGAATCCTCGACGCCATAAAGGATGCGCTCTCGAACGCCCCGGCGGCGAGCGGCACGCAGACGGACAGCTCGGATGACTCCGGCTCGACCGATACTTCGGATTCCACTGACAGCTCCGATTCGGCCGACAATTCGGACACCGACACCTCGGATGACGATACGGACACCGACACCACGGATGACGATACGGACGGCAGCGACTCCGATGACTCTGCCACTGCCGTGGTTACCGCCTTCAACGACGGGACCTACGTGGTGACCGTCACCTGCTACGATATCTACGAGGAGTTCTACGACTACGACGCGGTAGTCAACGTGACCATATCGAATGACCTTATAACAGACATAAGCTTCGAGCAGCTCGACGACTCCGATAACCAGGTGTTCTTTAACCTGGCGATGCGCGGAATGAGGGCGAACATACTCGGGCTGACGGACCTGAGCGCCTATCTGAGCGGCTCAGTAACGGTAGATATAGTCTCGGGCGCCACCTGCTCCTCGTACGCGATACAGGACGCCCTGACCGCCGCATTGAAGGCCGCAAAGAAGTAGGGCCGGGGAGACAGCCGGCCGGATACAGACGGACGTTACAGACATGATTGACAGACCGGAGAAGAGAGAAGAGAATGAAGGCATTTTTTATAAAGACAGTTAACGCGGGCCTCATACTGGCGATGCTGTTCGGATACAACGCGTTCGCGCAGGACCGTACCGATGAGTACGAGGAGGAGAAGACCGCGATAGAAGAGGAAAACCGCGAGATAGAGGAGCGCAACGCCCTTATCGAGGCGGCCGCAGAGAGCGCCGATGCACAGGGCACCTCCATTGCCGACGGTACCTACGAGGGGACCGGATACGGCTTCGGCGGCGACATTGTCGTCGAGGTTAAGGTAGAGGGCGGCGAAATCACTGCGGTTGACATAATATCGGCCGACAACGAGGATGCCGAGTACTTCGACATGGCCAAATCCGTGGTTGACGACATCGTCGAGGCGGGATCCGCAGACGTGGACACCGTGAGCGGCGCCACATTCAGCTCCACCGGCATCATTGACGCCGTGAAGGACGCATTGGACGGAGCGCAGTAAGATGTCGAAGATAAATAAAAAGAAATTGATGAAGAACCTGCCCTCGTACATCAGGTTCGCTATACAGCTGTGCTTCTTTTTGGTACTGCCCTCGGCTTTCACAGGGGCGTTCTCAGGAGTTAAATACATATTCACGTCCCTCGGCGAGGGGACGGTGCTCGAGGCCACGTCGTTCGTGACGGTGCTTATCACGCTGTGCGTCTTCACCGTGGTTTTCGGCAGGTTTTTCTGCGGGTTCGCCTGTGCGTTCGGCAGCCTGGGCGACTGGGTCTACGCGATAGGGCAGTTCGTCCAGAAGAAGCTTAAGAAGAGGCTGCCCGCGATACCCGTAAGGGTCAGGAAGGCCCTGGATTGGGTGAAATACGTGGTGCTGGTCCTGATTGCCGGCCTGTGCTTTTTGGGAGTGTACGGCGACCTCTCGGGCAGCAGCCCGTGGGACGTGTTCTCAATGTTTACGGCCCTGTCGTTCCACCTGGACGGCTACGCCGTCGGCATAGTGCTGCTGGCGCTCATACTGGTGGGCATGGTCTTCCAGGAGAGATTCTTCTGCAGGTTCATATGCCCGATGGGAGCGGTGTTCTCGCTGCTCCCCATGCTGCCCCTGTTCTCGCTCTTCAGGAGCAGGGAGAACTGCATCAGGGGATGCAATGCCTGCGGCAATAAGTGCCCGGCGGATCTCTCGCTGCCCGACGACGGAGGGGAGGCGGTGGCGTCCCGCTGCTTCCAGTGTCAGAAGTGCACCGGCATCTGTCCCAAGAGCAATGTCCACACGGGCATTAAGATTATTCGCGGAAACGAGTGGTGGTGGATGCTCGTAAGGGGAGTCATACTCCTCGCGTGCTGCAAGCTCCTGGCCGGCATGTAAATTTTTTTGGGTATTGGTTCGGAAACACTTACCCCCGTGAGACCGAACTTACCATATATCTATCAACGCGGCGGGCGATACCCCATTCGCTCGCGGCAGCACCATTTTCTTTGCAAAGGAGGAGGAAATGTTTAACAACAGTTTTATTGGCTTCGCCAAGAGGATTGCGGCCATCGCAATGTCAGCTGCTGTAGCATTCAGCTCGGTTCCCGCATCGGGTCTCGTAACGACCTACGCGGCCGAGAGTTATTGCTACGTACTCATGAACATCCCCTACGAAGATTTCTATGCAAATGAGATCTCCGACGGCACAGATGAAGTTGACGCGGTTGCGTCCGCAACGACCAGCAAGTGCTACATGTTCAGCGGAACATATCATCAGTTCGTCGATACCGACAACGACGGTGAGACCGATACCACCTACATCAAGGGTATCACCTATCCCGTAAAGGTCAGCGTATCCGATCTGGCCACGATTGAGGCACTCGATTCGGCGGTTTCTATCACCTCAGGATCCACGCTCACCTATACCACCAGCAACCACGGTAACACGTCCACGTCCACGCTCGAGGGCGAGGACTGCCTCATGGAGTACGACGACTACTCCTACTACGTGCTCGACGAGGAGCCGAGCGTATACAAGGTGCTCGACATTGATTCGGACGGCGATATCACCTTTAGCGAGGCTACATCGACCGTTACAGTAACTTCCGGAAGCAGCACGACAACCAGCGCTACCACCGCTTCTGTCAGCACATCCACATC
>JAILAS010000176.1 GCA_024681495.1 Eubacterium sp.
AAAGACGTTAGCCTCGAACCGGGACGTCTTTATCCAGGAACAGCTTGCTCCCGTGGTCGAGGAAGTCTTCAGGGAGATGGCGGAGCAACAGCGGATATATGGCTACCCACCGACCGTCTACTTCTTTACCGGGACAACCGGGAACCGAATAGGCTACGACAGGTTCAACAGAGTGCTGGGCGAAACTTCTCAACGGGTGCTCCATCGCAAGGTCACGCCGCACACTCTACGGCACACCCATGCGTCACTCTTGGCGGCGCAGGGCGTTGACCTCGAGACGATCGTCCGCCGTTTAGGTCACGAGGACTCACGGATAACCCGAGAAGTGTACTTACACCAGACCGAACAGTTGAAAAAAAGGGATGCCGAACAGGTCCAAAACATCCACCTTTTCGGATGACGTGCATACCTTTTTGCATACCTAGAGAACAAAGAAAACCCCTCAAAGCCTTGTGTTTACTGACTTTGAGGGGTTCTATTCAATGCCGCAGGTGGGACTTGAACCCACACGAGGTCGCCCCCGCCAGATTTTGAGTCTGGTGCGTCTGCCATTCCGCCACTGCGGCGCAGTGCAATCAGCGCCGTATATCAGGCGCTTTTGCACGCTTAAATACCTTACCACAAGCAGGATGTTATTTCAAGATATTCCTGGCCTCTTCGAAGGGAATTTTTTTGAATACGTCGAAGTCGTCGAAGGTCGCGAAGTAGTCCTCGGGCCTCTCGGCGCGACGGATGAGTTTGGGCTCTCCGTCCTCCTGGAGGAGGAGCTCGCAGCACTTGAGCTTTCCATTGTAGTTGTATCCCATGGCGAAGCCGTGCGCTCCGGCATCGTGAATCGCCAGAAGATCGCCCATCTCGATGCGGGGAAGCTCTCTGTCGACGGCGAACTTGTCATTGTTCTCGCAAAGGGAGCCGACCACGTCGTACACGTGATCCTTGCGCTTCTTCTCCTTGCCCATTACGGTAATGTGGTGGTATGCGCCGTACATTGCGGGGCGCATGAGATTGACGGCGCAGGCGTCAACGCCGATGTACTCCTTGTAGATGTGCTTCTCGTGGATGGCCCTAGTTACGAGGTAGCCGTAGGGGCCCATCATGAAGCGGCCCATCTCGGTGTAGATGGATACGTTGCCGAGGCCTGCGGGCACGAGGACCTTCTCGTATACCTTGCGCACGCCCTCGCCGATAACGGCGATATTAGCGGCATGCTCGTCGGGCTTGTAGGGGATGCCCACACCACCGGAAAGGTTGATGAAGTCGAGGGATACTCCCGTCTCTTCCTTAATCTTAACCGCGAGTTCGAAGAGTGTCTTGGCGAGCGTGGGATAATAGTCGTTTCCGACCGTATTGCTCACGAGGAAGGCGTGGAGGCCAAACCTCTCGACTCCCTTCTTCTTAAGGAGCTTGTATGCCTTAAGGAGCTGCTCCTCGGTGAGTCCGTACTTGGAATCTCCGGGGTTGTCCATGATTCCGTTCGACAATGAGTAGAATCCGCCGGGATTAAACCTCAGAGAGAGCGTCTTCGGCAGGTGGCCGATGGTGTCCTCGAGGTACTGGATGTGCGTGTAGTCGTCGAGATTTATGATGGCGCCAATGCTGTCGGCGTATGCGAACTCCTCTGCGGGGGTGTCGTTCGACGAGAACATAATCTCCTCTCCGGGGATGTCGAGTGCCTTGGAGAGCATGAGCTCGGTTATCGACGAGCAGTCGGTGCCGCATCCGTACTCCCTCAGGATCTCAATCAGGAAGGGATTGGGGGTGGCCTTTACGGCGAAGTACTCCCTGAATCCGGGGTTCCATGCGAATGCCTTGCGAACCGCGTCGGCGTTTTCCCTTATGCCCTTTTCGTCGTAGAGATAAAAGGGGGTGGGAAATTTCTCCGCGATCTTTTCCAGTTGCTCTTTTGTGAAGGGGACTGTCTTCATTTTGGTTTCCTTTCCTAAAAACTCACTGTATCAATGGTCTGCGGTAACCAGTTTCCTGTTCTTCCACAAGCCTGAAAAATAGTATGTTCCACCTACTATAACTGTCGTGTATGCCGCAAGTGCGTTGCCCAGCCAGTAGCCGTCGAGGCCCATGCCCAATATGTCGCCCAGAAGGACGGTTAAGCCTATGCGTACAATGAGGCCGTCCGCAAGGGCCAGGGCCATGTTCAGCCTGGCGTTGCCCACTCCGTTTATAAGGCCGTTGGGCGCGCTTATCCAGGCGAAGCTGGCGTACA
>JAILAS010000181.1 GCA_024681495.1 Eubacterium sp.
CATTATGAAAAAGACCGGTCACGAAGCCGCCGCGCGCAGACACGCATTTAAATCCGTAAGCCGGGCCTTCAGGGTTGTCGCATTTTTGGCCGGAGTGGATTTGACCGTCATAAACCACGAAGCCATCCCCACGGACGAACCCGTGCTCTACGTCGGCAACCACAGGAGCTACTTCGACATCGTGCTCACCTGGTTTCTGTGCGCCGACATGACCGGCTATGTCGCCAAACCCGCCGTCGAGAAAGTGCCCCTTTTGGGCAGCCGCATGAGGGACAACCGCTGCCTCTCCATCGACAGGGAGAATAACCGCGAGGCACTGAAGACCATCCTCAAGGGAATCGAGTACCTTAAGGAGGACACCTCCATGTTCATCTTCCCTGAGGGCACCAGAGCGACCTCGCCCGACGGCGCATTGCTCCCCTTTAAGGAGGGCAGCTTAAAGCTCGCCGAAAAGAGCGGCAGGAAGATTATCCCCGTGGCGATAACGAACTGCGACGCCATCTACGAAAGACAGGCTCCCAGGCTTAAGCCCAGCCACGTTATCATCGAATACTTAGACCCTATCGACACCACCCTGCTCACCAAGGAGGAAAAGAAGGGGCTGGGCGCAAAAATACAGGCCTCCATTCAGGAAGCCTGCATTAAAAACCAAAAAGACATTTAGTTCGGAGACCGCATCGGGACCCGCCTTGTCTGATCGTCCGATCCGACGTGTTAGCCGGACCGCCCTATGCGTCCGACCTGGCAAACGCATTTTTCATGTGATTGCTGGTCTCGTTTAAGACGTTGAAAAGCGTCTCCTCCGTCTTCTTACGAACGAATTCCGTTATCTCCCGGTTGGCCTCTTCCAAGAGCCACCGGGCGTTTTCGTCTCTGTTCTCCTTTTGGGAGTCCAGGACTCTCTTATCCCACTTATTCAAAAGCTCGCGGCAGCCATTGTCCACGGCCACCCTGTATCTCTCGATATTGGACGAGTTCGCCTTATACTGGGCATCCGCCAGGGCGGCAATTATCCTGCTGGTCCAGTAAAAGCTCTCCGTGGTAACCGTCCCGTCCGTCTCGGACAGGTAGTCGCAGGTCTCGTCCACCCAGGTATACTGGGGAATCATGACGTTGAACGCATTGGAGCCGTAGGCGATCCACTCGATGCCCTTGAGCTCCTCGGGCATGTAGGGCCTAATCTGGACGAAGCCGAAGAAGTCCGTGCGGTTTATGCCGATGGGGCGATACTTCGCCATGTTCGGGCCGTGCGCCGGCTGGCTGTACGGGTCGAATGGCGTGCCCTGATAGCAGCCCGAAAGCGCGTACTTCACGTCCTCGGGGGTGATCTTCCTGTCCGGCGTCATGCACCAGGGGAGGTCGAAGTCCTCGGGGCGCATATCCGCATCGGGTCCGTCCCAGTCCATCGAGGGGTTGAAATACCTATGGATGTACCAGGCGCGAGGCGTGTTATACACCTTGTCGGCGTCATCGCGGCTGCCGAAGGCGGCCCTCACGTCGAAATCGCCCGCCAATGTGAGGTCCAGATGGTTATCCCTTATAAACTCACGCATGTCGGAAGAGCAAAGGTTCTCCTTTTTTGCGCCGAATGCGTCGTCAAAGTCAAAGCTGTCTATCCCCTGCTGATTGGGCATAACCACGTAGACATCGTCCGGAACCCTCCTGGCAATCCAGTGGTGACCGCCGATGGTCTCCAGAAACCAGATTTCCTCGCTGTCGCAAAAAGCGATGCCGTTCATCTCGTAAGTGCCGTATTGCTCCAGAAGACTGCCCAGCCTGAGCACACCCTCGCGGGCGGTCTTTATGTACGGAAGGACGAGGACGACCATGTCCTCCTCTCCGATGCCGCCGGGCACCTCGGGAGTCTCCTCCGTCGCCTCCTTATATACGACCAGCGGATCCGCGCCCTGCACCCTGGGGTTAGAGGTTATGGTCTCGGTGGCGGTCATGCCGACGTTATAGTCGTTTACGCCGCAGCCGGCCCAGATCCCCTCGCCCTCCACGGCGTTGGGCATGGCGGTGTATCTGACCGGATCGTCCGGGAGCGGTATGGTTACGTGCGAAATCACGGATGTGTACTCCCGGGGCTGGTCCTCGGGCTCTACCACTGTGAAGCGCTTGGGCATATATTTGCCGGCGGGCGCATCGTCATTCCTGGCGATCATGAGCGATCCGTCATAGGAAACCTTAGATCCAACGAGTAATGTGGTACAAGCCATGTTATCCTCCTTAAGCCTTCTCGAGCGCCTGCTCCAGATCGGCTATTATATCATCTACGTTCTCGAGTCCGATGGAGAGTCTGATAAGATCGGGCGCCACTCCTGCTGCCAGAAGCTCCTCGTCGCTCATCTGCCTGTGCGTGTGGCTGGCGGGATGAAGCAGGCAGGTACGGCTGTCTGCCACGTGCGTCTCGATGGAGACGATCTTAAGCTCGTCCATGAAGTCGATGGACTTCTGTCTGCCGCCCTTAACGCCGAAGCACATTACTCCGCAGCTGCCGCCCGGGAGGTACTTCTGCTGAAGGTCGTGGTATTTATCGCTCTCAAGGTCGGGGTAGCTCACCCACGCCACCTTGGGGTGGTTGTTAAGGAATTCTGCCACCTTGCGGCCGTTCTCGCAGTGTACCCTCATTCGTGCGGAGAGAGACTCGAGGCCGAGGCTCACGTAGAACGCGTTCTGGGGAGACTGGATGGAGCCAAGATCCCTCATGAGCTGAGAAGTAGCCTTCGTGATGAAAGCCGCGTCGCCGAACTTCTCCGTGTAGGTAAGTCCGTGGTAGGACTCGTCGGGAGTGGTAAGTCCGGGGAACTTGTCGGCATGCGCGGTCCAGTCGAAGTTTCCGCTGTCGACGATGGCGCCGCCCACGCTTACGCCGTGGCCGTCGATGTACTTCGTGGTCGAATGAGTCACGATATCGCAGCCCCACTCGATGGGACGGCAGTTGACCGGCGTGGCAAAGGTGTTATCCATGATAAGGGGCACACCGTGCTTGTGTGCAATATTGGCGAACCTCTCGATGTCGAACACCGAAACGGTGGGGTTTGTCACGGTCTCTCCGAACAGGCACTTCGTGTTCGGGCGGAAGAGCTTGTCGAGCTCCTCGTCCGTGATGTCCTGGTCGATGAACGTGCACTCGATTCCCATCTTCTTCATGGTGGTTCCGAAGAGGTTATAGGTGCCTCCGTAGATGGCCGACGACGCGATGAAGTGATCGCCCGCCTCGCAGATGTTGAAGACCGCGAAGAAATTGGCGGCCTGTCCCGAAGACGTGAGCATACCGTACTTGCCGCCCTCCATCTCAGCCAGCTTCGCTGCGGTGAGATCGTTGGTGGGGTTCTGGAGCCTGGTGTAGAAGTATCCGCTTCTCTCCAGGTCGAAGAGCTGTCCCATCGTCTCGGACGTGTCGTAGTGGAAGGTGGTACTCTGGTAGATGGGAGCCTGTCTGGGCTCGCCTTCCTTGGGCCTGTAGCCACCCTGTATTGCTAAAGTTTCCACATGGGGTCTGTTTTCACTCATGGTTGCATCTCCTTTTTTTATTATGATACAGTCAAAACTTATTACACCACTATTTCCCCAAAAAGTAAAGGCATTCATGGCATGTTTTAACGCAGCTTTGGAATTATTCGGCGGCGACAAATTCGCGGAAAATGCCCCTTGACCGACACCCCTTTATGGCTTACAATAAACAGGATTTTCCAATTCAGACGCGGGGCATTAGCGCAGCTGGGAGCGCGCCACAATGGCATTGTGGAGGCCAGGGGTTCGAATCCCCTATGCTCCATTAAAAAAGGTATCCGACATGGATACCTTCTTTTTCGCTATAAACGGACAGGAGCGCCTGTAAAAGGGCCGGGGTCCGGATTGGCGGCCGGGCGGCCGCCAACATGTTTCTACTTATCATGCTCGCACAGCGGGCGGCCGGTGATTCGCCTCACGAGCCTAAACGCCGCCATCACGAAGAACTCGGGGA
>JAILAS010000207.1 GCA_024681495.1 Eubacterium sp.
GCCCGCGCATCCATGCCGGGTATGATGGATACCATCCTGAACCTCGGTCTGAACGAGACCGTTGTTGATTCCATCGCCAGGCAGTCGAATAACGAGAGATGGGCTTGGGATTGCTACAGGCGATTCATTCAGATGTACTCCGACGTCGTTATGGAGGTCGGGAAGAAGTACTTAGAGGAACTCATCGATAAGATGAAGGCCGACAGGGGAGTGGAGCAGGACGTAGACCTGACCGCCGCAGACCTTAAGGAGCTGGCCAACCAGTTTAAGGCCGAGTATAAGTCACAGCTCGGTGAGGACTTCCCCGACGATCCCAAGGAGCAGCTGATGGGAGCCATTAAGGCCGTGTTCCGTTCCTGGGATAATCCCCGCGCAAACGTATACAGAAGAGATAATGACATCCCCTATTCATGGGGAACTGCAGTAAACGTCCAGTCCATGGCGTTCGGCAACATGGGTGATGACTGCGGTACCGGCGTGGCCTTCACCAGAGATCCCGCCACCGGTGCTAAGGGCCTGTTTGGAGAGTTCCTTACCAACGCTCAGGGCGAGGACGTTGTGGCCGGTGTTCGTACTCCCATGAAGATAACCGAGATGGAAGAGAAGTTCCCCGAGG
This sequence comes from Eubacterium sp., assembly GCA_024681495.1. GTDB lineage: Bacteria > Bacillota > Clostridia > Lachnospirales > Lachnospiraceae > RUG14243. The sequence continues at coordinate 617 of JAILAS010000207.1, forward strand.
CATTCGCAGACTTTAAGAAGGTTTGCAAGACCCTCGAGGACCACTATCGCGATATGCAGGACATGGAGTTTACCGTAGAGCATGGAAAGCTGTACATGCTGCAGACGCGTAACGGTAAGCGTACCGCGCAGGCTGCGCTGAAGATTGCATGCGACCTCGTTGACGAGGGCGTTCGCACCGAGGAAGAGGCGGTTGCCATGATTGACCCCCGAAACCTCGATACGCTCCTTCATCCGCAGTTCGATCAGTCCGTACTTAAGAACGAGAAGCCCCTGGGCAAGGGCCTGGGCGCGTCTCCCGGAGCTGCCTGCGGTAAGGTCGTATTCACGGCCGATGATGCCGTAGAGTGGGCTAAGCGCGGCGAGAAGGTGGTTCTGGTTCGCCTGGAGACCTCTCCCGAGGACATCACGGGAATGAAGAGCTCCCAGGGTATTCTCACGGTTCGCGGAGATATGACATCTCACGCTGCCGTAGTTGCACGAGGCATGGGTACCTGCTGCGTATCCGGCTGTGGCGACATTGCCATGGACGAGGCCAATAAGAAGTTTACACTGGCGGGTAAGGAGTTCCACGAGGGAGACGAAATCTCCATCGACGGAACTACCGGAAATATCTACGGTGGACTTATCCCGACCGTTGACGCCACCATCGCCGGCGAGTTCGGCAGGATCATGGGCTGGGCCGATAAGTACAGGAGGCTCAAGGTGCGCACGAACGCCGACACGCCTCAGGACGCTAAGAAGGCCCGCGAGCTCGGCGCCGAGGGAATCGGCCTTTGCCGTACGGAGCACATGTTCTTCGACGAGGACAGGATTGCTGCATTCCGCGAGATGATTTGCGCAGATAATGCCGAGGAGAGGGAGAAGGCTCTCGATAAGATTCAGCCCTATCAGCAGAAGGATTTCGAGGCGCTCTACGAGGCCCTCGAGGGCACGCCCGTTACCATCCGTTTTCTGGATCCGCCCCTTCACGAGTTCGTTCCCACTGAGGAGGAGGACATCGCGAAGCTTGCGGCCGCACAGGGCAAGAGCGTTGAGAGGGTTAAGGAGATTATCACATCCCTCCACGAGTTTAACCCGATGATGGGCCACAGGGGCTGCCGCCTTACCATCACCTATCCCGAGATCGCGCGCATGCAGACCAGGGCGGTGATTCGCGCGGCTATAAACGTTCAGAACAAGCATTCCGACTGGAAGCTCTGCCCCGAGATCATGATTCCTCTGGTAGGAGACGTAAAGGAGTTTAATTTCGTAAAGGCCATCGTCGTTGAGACGGCCGATGAGGAGATAAAGAACGCCGGATCTTCCATCACCTACGAGGTGGGCACGATGATAGAGATTCCCAGGGCTTGCCTCACTGCAGACGACATCGCTAAGGAGGCCGACTTCTTCTGCTTCGGTACCAACGACCTCACGCAGATGACATTCGGATTCTCGCGCGACGACGCCGGCAAGTTCCTCGAGTCCTACTATGACACGAAGATCTTCGAGAACGATCCCTTCGCCAAGCTCGACCAGGACGGCGTGGGCAAGCTCATGGACATGGCTATTAAGCTCGGCCGCCCCGTCAATTCCGACCTTCACATCGGTATCTGCGGAGAGCACGGCGGCGATCCCTCGTCCGTAGAGTTCTGCCATAAGATCGGCCTCGACTACGTTTCCTGCTCGCCCTTCCGCGTACCGGTGGCACGCCTGGCTGCGGCACAGGCTGCGATAGCGGAGAAGTAGTTTCGGGAAAAGCCTGAAAAATTCGAATTTAAGTTATTCCAGTATAGGGTGTCTGCAAAGGCACCCTGTATTTTTTATGTGGAACAGAAAGTCCTGTGGTTTTTGTATTAAATGGACCAGAAGCTGTTCTTTTAGAATAAATCTTTTGTAAAGTCTTGTATGAATGTTTTAACTTCATTGTATGAAATGTCATCGCTTATAAGATTCTTAGTAGTTTTTTCATAATCATCTGCATAGAAATCTTTTTCGCAGAATTT